>OMRS01000001.1 GCA_900313545.1 uncultured Eubacteriales bacterium
AGGCATGGCCCTGCGTGGTGCACGACTGCTCCAACCATACGAAGTTTGCGCGGGACCTCAACCTGCGGGCAAAGGAGGGAGCGTGGTTTGGCGCCAGCAGCTACGGCAGCGAGTTCGAGTCCATTCCCTACGAGCTCTTCCTGCCGGTCCTGGAGGACGAGAACTTCAGGTTCCTGGAAGAAGAGGAAATGAGCGGCTTCGGGATGGGGGACATCATCCTGTAATTCAAAAAGGGCAGGCGGATCGGTTGATCCGCCTGCCCAGATTTTTTGGGGAGGCTTACTTGCTGATCAGGCCGGCTGCGACCTCGGCCACATGCTCTGCCGTGAAATGGTACTTCTTGAAGAGCAGTCCGGCAGGAGCGCTGTCGCCGAAGCGGTCAAGGCCGATGACGGCGCCGTCCAGGCCGACAAAGCGGTACCAGGGCTGGGTGGCAGCGGCTTCGATGGCGACGCGGGCACGGACGCTGGGGGGCAGGACCTGATCCTGATAGCCGGCGCTCTGCTCGAGGAACAGCTCCATGCAGGGCATGGAAACCACCCGGGCGTCGATGTTCTGGGCCTTGAGCAGCTCGCGCGCGCCCATGGCCTGCTCGACTTCGCTGCCGGAGGCGATGAGGATGACATCCGGGAAGGCCTTCTCGGAATCGGCCAGGATATAGCCGCCCTTGAGGGCATCGCGGTTGGCATGTTCATACTGGGGAAGTCCCTGACGGGTGAGCACCAGGGCGGTGGGACGGCTGTCAGAGAGGGCGGTGATCCAGCCGGCGGCGGTCTCAAATCCGTCCGCGGGGCGGAAGGTCAGCAGGCCCGGGGTGGCGCGCAGGGTGGCCAGCTGCTCAATGGGCTGGTGGGTGGCGCCGTCCTCGCCCACGCCGATGGAGTCGTGGGTCAGCACATAGGTGACCGGCAGACCCATGATGGCGGCCATGCGCATGGCGTGCTTCATGTAGTCGCTGAACACGAAGAAGGTGCCGCAGAAGACGCGCAGACCGCCGTGGAGCACCATGCCGTTGACGATGGCGGCCATGGCATGCTCACGCACGCCGAAGTGGAAGTTGCGCCCGGAGCGGTTCTCGGGACCGAAGTCTCCGCCGCCCTTGATGTTGGTCTTGTTGGAGGGGGCCAGGTCGGCGCTTCCGCCCACCAGGTTGGGGAGCAGCGCGGACAGGCGCTGGATCATCTCGCCGGAGGTGGCACGGGTGGCAATCTTGCCCTCGAACTTCCACAGGTCCTTGTTGTTCAGGATATTGTCATCGAGTCCGAAGCGGTGCCACTGCTTCCACTCCTCGGCCAGTTCGGGATACTCGGCGGCATAGCGCTCCATCATCTGCTTCCAGGAATTCTCCTCCACGGCGCCGCGGGAGAGCTTCTGCGCGCACCAGGCATAGACGTCCTCGTCCACGGTGAAGGGCTCCTCGGGCAGCCCGAGGGCACGCTTGGTGGCCAGCACGTTCTCCTCGCCCAGGGGCTCGCCGTGGGCGGAGGGGGTGCCTTCCTTGGCGGGGCAGCCGAAGCCGATCTTGGTGGGGCAGATGATCAGGGTGGGATGCTCGGAGGAACGGCTCTTTTCCAGGGCCTTGAGGACCTGCTGGCGGTCATTGCCGTCGGCGACCCGGATCACGTTCCAGCCGTAGGCGGCAAAACGGGCGCCCACGTCCTCGCGGAAGGCGATGTCGGTATTGCCCTCGATGGAGATCTCATTGTCATCGTAGAGCAGGGTGAGCTTGTTCAGGTTCAGGGTCCCGGCCAGAGAGGCGGCCTCGGAGGAGATGCCCTCCATCATGCAGCCGTCGCCGCAGATGGCATAGGTCCGGTGATCCACGACGGGGAATCCGGGGCGGTTGAAATGCTCAGCCAGGAAGGTCTCCGCGATGGCAAAGCCGACCGCGTTGGCCACGCCCTGCCCCAGAGGTCCGGTGGTGACTTCAATGCCGCTGGTCTTGCCGTACTCGGGATGGCCGGGGGTCCGGGAACCGAACTGGCGGAACTGCTTGAGGTCCTCGATGGACAGGCCGTAACCGCCCAGGTGAAGCAGGACATACAGCAGGGAGCTGGCGTGTCCGCTGGAGAGGACGAAGCGGTCCCGGTTCTCCCAGCGGGGATCAGCGGGATTGTGACGAAGAACGTCAAACCAGAGTGCACTGGCCATGGGGGCCATGCCCATGGGAGCACCGGGATGACCGGAGTTGGCTTTCTGGACGGTATCCGCAGCAAGTCCGCGGATGGTGTTCACGGTTTTCTGTTCGATTGACATACAAAACTCCTTTCATCGGCAAAGCCGGGTTGTTGAACCCTCACATGAGGGAATTCAGCGCGCTGGTGGAGATGCAGGCTTCCTCCCGGAGGGCCTCCTGCAGCAGGAGGGCCATTTCGCGGATGCCGCCGGGAACGTCGCTCTCCAGATTCAGGGGAAGGACGGGGTCGTGGAGGGAGAGGCGCAGCAGGAACCATCCGCTGTCCCTGCGGCCCTGCAGGTCGAAGGAGATGCGGACGCCCTCATAGCTGTTCTTTGCCAGGTTCCAGCCGTGGGCCTGGGCGTAGGCGGTCAGGTGGGCGATCACCTCATTGCCCGCCGCCCTGAAGTCCTCCGCATGGATGGTGAAGCGGAGCTCCGCGCTTTCCACAGGCTCGCGCAGGTCGGCGATCAGGGAGGAGAGCTCCTGCCCCTGGGCCTTCATCTTGACGGCTTCGCAGATCAGTTTGGTGACCAGGTACATGCCGTCGTCCAGGAAGTAGTGCTCCTGAAGGGCCGCGTGTCCGCTGGTCTCGATGGCCAGGGGGGAACAGACGCCCTCACTGCACAGGCGCCGGGATTCATCGATGACGTTGCGGTAGCCCCTCTTGAACCTGTGGTGGACACCGCCGTGGGCGGCAATGAACTCGCTCAGGCCCGCGGAGGTGACCGAGTCGGTAACGATGGTGGCGCCGGGCTGGTCCCGAAGCAGAATGGCGGAAATCAGGGCGATGAGCCGGTTGCGGTTGATCTCCCTTCCGGTGTTGTCCACAATGGCGGCCCGGTCGCAGTCCGTGTCAAAGATGACGCCCAGATCCGCATGGGCGGCCGTGACCGCGCGGGAAATGGCATCCATGGCCGCCTGGTTCTCGGGATTGGGAATATGGTTGGGGAAGCTTCCGTCGGGCTCCAGGAACTGGCTGCCGGCGGTGTCGGCGCCCAGCCGCTCCAGCAGCGTGGCATAGAAGCCGCCGGCGCCGTTGCCGGCATCCACGGCGATATGCAGGCCGCTCAGGGGCTTGTCCGCGTCCGTGTGAAGCATGCCGCGGATGTCGGAGGCCAGGATGTCCATGTAGGTGTCCAGGTACCTGTGGCTGGAGATTTCCCCTCCGGGGGAGGTCAGGTCCTCGCCGGAATCGGCGATGTCCAGAATGGCGCGCAGGGTGGCGGAGGTGATGCCGCCGTCAGGCAGGAAGAACTTGAGGCCGTTGCGTTCCATGGGCAGGTGCGAGGCGGTGACCATGATGGAAGCGTCCGCGCCCTCATGGACCAGGGAAAGGTACATGGCCGGGGTGGTGCACAGGCCGAAGATGCAGACCTTTGCACCGGCCTGCGCCATGCCCTGGGCGCACGCCTGTTCCAGGGCTTCACCGGAGAGACGGGGATCCCGGCCGATGTTGACGCGGGGGCTGGAAATGCCCCTGCCGCGCAGAAACGCCACGAAGGCCTGGCCCAGACGCCGGGCTTCGGGCTCCCGCAGGTTGGCTTTTTCGCCCAGGGCGACGCCCCGGACATCGGAACCGCTGATCAATGCATGAAGGTTCATCTCAGACTCCTCCTTTGACTTACAGATGCTCGCAGATGGCGTGGAGCAGGTCGTCATAGCTTTCAAAAGCGGGAATATTGGGGAAATCCGCCTTGATTTTGCTGGTGCTGCGGAACAGGAAGCCCGCCTGGCTGGCCTCGATCATTTCCAGATCGTTGTAGCTGTCCCCTGCGGCCAGGGTGTCAAACCCGATCTGCTGCAGGCCGCGGACGGCCGTCAGCTTGGAGTGGGCCGTGCGGATGCGGTAGCCGGTGATGGTCCCCTCGGGGGACACCTCCAGGGAGTTGCAGAAGATGGTGGGCCAGCCCAGCTTTTTCATCAGGGGGCTGGCAAACTCCGCAAAGGTATCGCTCAGGATGATCACCTGGGTCTTTTCCCGCAGGGCATCCAGGAACTCACGGGCGCCTTCGAGGGGATCGATGGTCTCAATGGTGCGCTGGATGTCAGGAAGCCCCAGATGATGCTCCCGGAGGATGCCCAGGCGCCAGCGCATCAGCTTGTCATAGTCCGGTTCGTCCCGGGTGGTGCGGGTGAGTTCGGGGATGCCGCTGGCCTTGGAGAAGGCGATCCAGATTTCGGGGACGAGCACCCCCTCCAGGTCAAGACAGACGATATGCATAATTCCTCCATGATGCCGCCGGGAAGCAGCCGGCGCTGTCCGGATTAAGGGAGCGGACTCTCCGTATTGAAGGGGCAGGGTTACTGCCGGGTGGCGGTGCGGACAATGGACGCCAGACTGGATTTGGATTCGCCGGGACGCAAACGGCGGCAGACCACAACCAGGCGGTCATTCTCCAGACAGGTGGAGAGGGTCAGCAGGGCGTCGCTGGGACGGGTGTCCACGGGGATCATATACAGGGAGCGGCTTTGAAGCTCATGGGTATAGATGCTGAATTCCTCGTCGGAGGAAAAGTTCATGTGAGTAAAGTAGTTGAAGAAATTGCTGCTCTGGGTATCCAGGGAGACGCGCAGCACGGCGAAGACCACATAAACCTCTTCTTTCCACAGGGTGGAAAAGTACACCACCGGGTGGCTTTTGAGATAGCTGATGCTGGCTTCATACTGGGCCAGGCGTCCGAACATGCTTCCGTCGCGCATGTTGTGACCGTGAAGCAGCAGGTTCTGGGTCTTTTCCCGGAGGGGATGGTTTTCATCCAGGAAGAGGGTGCCGGAGGTGTTCTTGTTGCCGTAGAAATCATGGGTCAGATAGTAGGAATTGTTGCGGAAGACCACCGGAAGATCGATGACGCCGGGAATGTTCAGCCAGCCGATCAGGTCCCGGTTCTTTTCATGCAGGGCGACCATCTGCGGCAGGGCGTCCCCGCCCACCTGATGGAAGTGCGTGCTGGTGACGAGGGAGACCTCGGGAGTGGGTTCGGGTTCAGGCGAAGACTCGGACTCAGGGGAAGACTCGGATTCAGGCGGCTGATCTTCACTTTGGGGCAGGGAGTCTGCCAGGACGGGAAGGTCCGTCTGCATGTCTTCCGCAGAGGGAAGGCCAGCTCCCTCGGTCTCCGGGCGTTCCGGGGGATCCTCAGGAGGCGTTTCTCCGGTATAGATCTGAACCTCGTCCGCATCAATGGTTCCCGTGGCGGTTTCCGCATGGAGGGCGGCCAGGTCTCTGTTCAGGCGGGCTGTGACCACGGAACGGTACACGATGCGTCCGATCATGAACAGGGAGAAAAGGGCGACGGCGCTGAAAAGGACGATGAGCGCCGAATGAAGGGACGGGAACCTGTTCAGCACCGATTTGATGAGGTCGGAGAGGGTGGCGCGGACATTTTCCAGAAAGCGTCCCGCTGCGGTGAAAAATGTGCTGAGCCAGGAACCTGAGCGCGCGGATCCCGGAGAAGGGTCAGGGGGAGGGGGCAGGCGCAGACCGGGATGATGGTCCGGGATGGACGCACGGGAGGCATCCGGCCCGGAAAACTGTCCGGCGGAACCTGAGCCGTTTCGGGATGCGGACCGGTCAATGCCCTGAGGGCCCCGCGGGGAGGAAGGTGTCCCGGAAGGACGCTGTGCGGAAGGGGTGCCATTCCGGGAATCGGGCCGGGCATTCCTGGAAGCGCCGCCGTTTCCGGATGCCGGGCGGGGACTCTGCCTGGCGCTGCGGGGCTCCGCGGACGCAGGACGGGAATCGGGCCAGGCATTCGGGGAAGCGCCGCCGTTTCCGGATGCCGGGCGGGAGTCCTGCCTGACGCTGCGGGACTGCGCGGACGCAGGACGGGAAGCTGGCCGGGCATTCTTGGAGGTGCCGCCGTTTCCGGATGCCGGGCGGGAGTCCTGCCTGACGCTGCGGGGCTCCGCGGACGCAGGACGGGAAGCGGGCCGGGCATTCGGGGAAGCGCCGCCGTTTCCTGTCGCGGGGCGGGAGTCCTGCCTGACGCTGCGGGACTGCGCGGATGCAGGAGGAGATGCGGGCCGGGCATTCGGGGAAGCGTCGCTGTTTCCTGTCGCGGGGTGGTGCCGGTATCTGACGGTCCGGGGTTCCCCGGAGGCAGGAGGAGAAGCGGGCCGGGCATTCGAGGAAGCACTGCCGTTTCCGGGCGCGGGGCGGTGCCGGTGTCTGACGGCCCGGGGTTCCCCGGATGCAGGGAGGACCTTTGAGGAGGGCTTCACCGGGGAAGCCGCGTCCTGGTGACGCGGCAGGGATGCCGGGTCGCTCCGGGAACTGTCGGACGGGTTGATGGGAACAGGATGTGCTTCGTACTGTCTGGAATCAGAAGATTTCGGACGGGACCGTAGTGGAGGGGTTGGCATGATTTTCCTCCGTAAAAAGAAAAATCCGGGATGGTCAGGATGGAAGAAAGCCAGTTGCTGACACACGGATAAAGGATTTGTTCGTATTCTTATATTGTAGTACACAGACTGGAAAAAGCAAGAGATTTTGAAAAAATGACGGGGGCACCTGCAGATTGCGGATGCAGCAGAAAAGCTTTCATGGTACCATGAGGCATCTTCGATCGGAAGGAGTGTGACAGGGTATGAATGAACTGACCCGGAGGATCCGGGAAGCCAGGAGGGTCGCCTTTTTCGGAGGGGCAGGGGTCTCCACCGCCAGCGGGATCCCGGATTTCAGGAGCAGCGAGGGGCTGTTCATGCAGCGTTACCAGGGACTGACCCCGGAGATGATCCTCAGTCATTCCTTCTTTTTTCTGCATCCGGACATATTTTTTGAGTACTACCGGACAGTTCTGGTGCACCCAGACGCCCGGCCCAATGCGGCCCACAGGGTTCTTGCGGAGATGGAGCGGCGCGGAAAGCTGACAGCGCTGATCACCCAGAACATTGACGGACTGCACAGGAAGGCGGGCAACCGTCTGGTCTATGAGATCCACGGAACCATCCATGAGAACCGGTGCATGGACTGCGGGCACCCGTACTCGCTCCGGTGGCTGATGGAGTGCCCGGAAAGGGTTCCCCACTGTCCGGAGTGCGGAGGTGTGGTCAAGCCGGAGGTCACCCTCTACGGGGAAGCACCGGATCACTATGCCATGACCGGTGCCTGCAGGGAGATTTCGGGGAGCGATCTGCTGATCGTTGCCGGGACAAGCCTGGAGGTCGAACCCGCAGCGGGGTGCCTTGAATATTTCCACGGCAGGACGCTGGTGGTGATCAACCGGGAACCTGTGCGGGCGGAGGAGCGGGCGGACCTGGTTCTCCGGGGAAATGTGGAGGAGGTCCTTCAGACCCTCGACCTTTCCGTTCTCTGAGCATCTCAGAGGGAAACGGAAAGATTCTCCGGCAGGGTCAGGCCGAATTCGCTGGGCAGAAAACGCGGGCAGACGTTTTCGGAGGTGCAGATCACGGAAGCGGCCAGACGGGAGCCGATCTCACAGGCGTCGCGCAGCCCCTGTCCGTAGGTCAGCCCGATGGTGACCCCGGCAAAGAAGGAATCCCCGGCACCGGTCGTATCCTTGACATCCACCTTCCAGGCGGGGCAGAAGCCGCATTCGCCGGAGAGACTCGCGTACACGGCCCCCTTGGCGCCCATGGTCACAATCAGGCAGGGAATCTTGGCGGAACGGATTCTGTCCGGGAGAAGGGCCATCATCTCCGCGGGAGTTTTCATTTCGTAGTCTTCGGAGAAGAGAATTCCGGCCTCCTGCTGGTTGCAGACGAAGCAGGACAAGTTTTTGAGCAGGTCCCTCCGCTCGATGGCGATGGACATGTTGGAGACCACGCCGTAGACCTCCTTGTGGTAGGTCCGGGCCAGATGGAAGATGCGCTTGAGGATGGACTTGTCCATGTCAATTTCCACCGCAACCGAATCGCAGGCGGAAAAGATCTCATCGCCATGCTCTTCAAGGATCTCCAGGATGGGATGAAGATCCGGACGCTTTGAAATGGAGCTGATGACGTCCCCGTCGTTGTCAAAGACCGCCAGCCATGTCCCCATCCCGTCCGGAACCTGACGGATATAACGGGTGTCGACTTTATGGTTGTTCAGCTTGTTGATGACATCCAGGCCGATGCCCGTATCATCCACCACGGAGATAAAGGTGGGGCGAAGCTCCACGTTGGCGATGTCCTCCGCCACATTCCGTGCTACGCCGCCGTGAACCTGCTCCACGCGGCCCACGTTCCGCCCGCCGGGAATATAGGTGTTGAGCGGATATCCCTTGATATCCACGAAGACCGCGCCGATGACCACAATACCCATAACAGACCTCCTTCTTTAGCGGGATGGATCAATACTGAAATTCTGAAGCAATTTTATCACAGCACAGATACGCAGACCAGTCATTTCATGACTGACGTACCATTTGTGCATACATCCTTCGCCGCGTGCGGAAGTACACAGTGAATTCCACGATCATCATCACGGTCCAGCCGATCATGCAGGCATAGGCCTCACCGGTGATGCCCATGACCGGAATCAGCCAGGCGGAAAAAAGGGTGCGCAGGGTAATCTGGATCAGGGTGCAGATGAGGACCAGGGTCATGTTGCCCATCCCCCTGAAAAAGCCCTGGATGGCATTGGTGATGCAGGGATGAATGAAGAACCAGGCCTTGACGGTGAGATAGGCGACCCCGGATTCAAGCATCTGCGTGTGTCCGTCGGGAATCAGCAGACTGACGGCGGGACGCTTGAGCAGCTGGACCACCGAAAAGATCAGCGGAGCATACAGGCAGGCGATGATCAGCCCCTGCCGGAGAGTAAGGCGGCACCGCTCAGGGGAGCGGGCCCCCCGGTTCTGGGCGGTACAGGTCATGATGGCGCTGCCGATGCTCTGCGTGGGGATCCGGGCAAAGTCGTCCAGACGGGATACCGCATTGAAGGCCCCGATGGCCGTGATGCCCTGAAGGTTGATAAAAGACTGAATCAGAAGCTTGCCCACAGGCTGGGCGGCCTGCTGCAGGGCGGTCAGGCTGCCCAGCTGCAGGGTTTCTCCCAGCAGCTTCCGGTCCGGAATCAGGTCGCCGGAACGCAGGCGCAGAAACGGGAGATGGCGCCGGATGTGCAGCGCACAGAGCAGCACCGAGAAGGCCTCGGAAATGACAGTCGCCAGCGCGGCGCCCCGTACGCCCAGGTGCAGGAACATGACAAAGAGCACATCCAGCAGTATATTCAGCACACAGGAAATCCCCAGAAACCGTACCGGAGCGGCGGATTCTCCCAGGGCGCGAAGGGCGGCGGAGTGGAGATTGTATTGAAAGGTGAAGAGGAATCCCAGGAACATGAACCGAAGATAGGCCTCGGCGTCCGCCAGGATTTCTTCCGGACTCTGAATCAGGGTGAGCATCTGCCGGGAAAAGAGCATTCCCAGGAGAAACACCGCCAGAGAAAAGACCAGCCCCATGGTCATTCCGGTTGAAAACTCGCGCCGGGTCCGTTCAAGATTTCCCTCCCCGAAAAACCGGCTCATGATGACCGATACCCCGATGCTCAGTCCGGAAACCCCCAGCACGACGATGGTGATGATGGGAGCGGAGGTGCTCACGGCAGCCAGGGCGTTTTCTCCCAGACATTTGCCGATGATCATGGAATCCACCGCATTATAGGTCAGCTGAAGCAGGTTCCCCAGAACCATGGGGACGGCAAAGGACAGCAGGTGACGGGAGATGGATCCGGTGGTCATGTTTTTCATGGCTGGCCTCACAAACGGTTCTCTTTGAAAGTCCGGGGAAGCCCCCTTCTGGCAGCATAAAGGGCGGTCACCGGGAAACGGAACCCCGGAATGTGACAGATGACGGATTGGAACAGATGGCTGAGACTTGTCGGTCCCGGATGCATAGAAAAAGAAAGCCGGACCTGTCAGTCAGCGCCGTCTCCGGGATCAGAGAGCATCAGGAGGCTTCCTGAATGAATTTTATCACATTTGAAGAAACCCCGCCATAGAAAACAGGGATCAGGAACCGGCCGGATTGCAAAAGCAACGGGCGCAGGGACACGGCAGGAACGAAGAGGGCAGACAGAGAAAAAGAAGGGGCCCGCGGGAAGGGTGAGGGGAACCGGTGACCGGAAGGACTCCGGGACAAAAAGGTATGCAACGCTTGACAGTCATAACGGGACGGAATATAATTTTTATATCAATCAGGAAAGGGGATGCTGAAATGGGCATTCTGGAATCAGTCAAGGGTAAAGTGACAGAGGTTCTGGACAAGACGGATATTGACGAGAAGATCGTGGAAGGTGCCAGGGGGATCAAGGACAAGGTTGACGAGCTGCTGGACAAGACGGACATCGATGAGAAGATTGTGGAAGGCGCCAAGGGGATCAAGGGCAAGGTGGATGAGCTGCTGGACAAGACGGACATCGATGAGAAGATCGTGGAAGGCGCTAGAAACATCAAGGAAAAAGTAGGAGAGGCCCTCGACAAGGCGGACCTTGACGAAAAGATATCGGCAGGTGCCAGAAGCATCAAGGAGAAGGTGGGAGAGGCCCTGGACAAGACGGAACTTGACGATAGAATTGCGAAAGGTGCCAGGAATCTGAAGGATAAGGTCGGAGAGATGGTCTCTCAGTTCACCGAGAAGAAGTAAAAGAAGCCCTGACCGCCCCGGCCGGGAGAAGAAACAGCGTCCCGGGTCCTGATACAAAAGGTTTTGAGGCGCTGTCAGCATACCGGCAGGGGTGCAGGGAGCCCCTCTCATCGCACGGAGCCGGGGTTCAATGGGCTGCCGCGCGTCAGTGCGCATGGAGGCTGATACTGAAACGGGCCTTCCCTGCAGCGGTTTGATCACTTTTGCAGGCAGATGCAGGTGTGGCGGGAGTGCCCCCCGATGATAAGACGCACGATAAATGAGCCTGAATCCGGCAATTATTTGCAAATTAAATGATTCTGTCAGGAGATTGGGATACTGGTCATGCCCCCTCAAATATTCAGGCACAAGATACCTCTGCCGGTACTGTCAGGAAGGAAACGTCGTCGTCTTGGAAAAGATTGGAATGTAGCAGAAGGATTCTATTCCTTCCCATTTGGTGTATTGTGTGATGACTGCTTCCCTCCAAGATTCAAATAATTTGCAAAATCAAACTAATATAATTTGTCATCTGACACTATTGACAAACGAAACGAAATGTCAAGCATCATCTACATTATACAGTGCTCTTCTGATACGTTG
>OMRS01000381.1 GCA_900313545.1 uncultured Eubacteriales bacterium
CCGTCCATTGTCAAGAGCATGGTCAGCCTTGACCAGAACATCACCGAAGAGATGAAAGCAAGGGATCAGATGACGTGGATTGGTGCTATGAACATGATCCGACTCCAAGCGGAGGAGATTGTATTGGAGGAAGTGATCTATAACTGATAGGGTGCCCCGTGACCGATGATGTCACGGGGTTTTGCATAGCCCCATTTTCATGAATTCACCCTGTCCGGCAGGTCCTGCTGCAGACATCCGGAATGAAAAAGTCTCTCATCACAAGTCCGTCGGTTGCATCCATCTCCGGGAAGCACGTCCTCCTCTGCCTGCAGCACAACCAGTATCGAAGCGGTTCTTTTTCATCCCGCGGTTTCCTCGGATTCTCAACGAAAGAGAACTGACAGATGCCCTCTTCATTCCTCTTCAATATTTTGTTTGGCATTTTCCCTCTGAGTTGCCAAAACCGGACATTTTTCGGGTGTATACTGATTGGTGTGGAACAAAGTGTATCCGGGAAAAACCGGCTTCCGGCGCCTGACTCTCTCCGCATTCACCCCTGGATAGGATCTCTGATGGACAATCTCTGATGGACAGTTTCCATGACAAAAGTCCCCATCGTCCCTCATCTGTCCCTTTGGTCCCATTCTGGTTGTTCCCCTCGATCCGGCAGCAAACCGCCGAACAGCCCAGCAGGCGAATCTGTCCTCGGACCTTCACGGCGCTTGAAAAAGAAGCCCATGCTCCTGTTTCTCGGCTCTCATGTTCCAGCAGCACTGTGTGAGATGGTCTCCATGAGAACAACTTCTTGAAAGGATTGATAATCAAAATGGAAGAGATCCGCAACATGAATGACACAGCGATGAATCAACACCCGCAGCATTTCAGTATGGAGGTCGACTGGTGCAGCTGTCTTGCTGATATGACGGATGTCGAGGCCGGACGTTTCATCAAATCCATCAGCTCCTTCATCCTGACCGGGAAGCTCCCCAGACAAACCCGTGGAAAGGAACAGGTCCTGACAGGCCTGGCGCTGCGACACATTCAGTCTGAAATCGCAGATTTCTATGATCAACAGGCACAGCAGTCCGCCCGGATTCAGGAAATCAGGGAAAAGCGCCGCAAGGCAGCAAGAAACAGATGGGATGAAGTCCGGAAGAAAGAAGCATCCCGTCTCCAGGCGAAAAAATCTCCCAGCTGATCAATGCAGGTATCCCTTTCCATCTGTTTTGTTTTCCCCTTCATCCTTCTGTCCGAGGCCCCTTTTTCTGTCCTTTGCTTGTTCGGGAATCTCCTGAATGATACTGCACCGGACAGTCCTCCGTATAAACCCCGCCGGATGGCTCCCGGCACTTTCGTGATAACGTCTGTCCCTTTCCCGTTTCCGTCCGTCGTCCCTTTTGTCCAGGTTTTTCCGTCTTCCAGGTCCTGAGATACCCTGCCGGCCCGTCCTCCCTTTTCTTTGGGAATAACCCGTGATCTTCGCAGGGATGACCAGACAGATTTCTTCCCATCCTTTGCAGGCCCTTGATTCCGGTCTGCGATACAGCCTGATCCGTTGCTCCCGTGCAGCACGCTCAGTCCAACCGATTCACCCCCGAAAGGAGAATGTCCCATGTGTCGAAACCACATCTATCCCTGCATCCTTCTGATGCTCATCCTGATGGTCGCCTCCATCTTCCCCGCCGTTCTGGCCGAAAGCGAAGGCCCCATCTCCGACCCGATCCAGGGAGAAATCCAGGACGGCGCCTATGTGCTGCGGGTCATCCGTGCATCTGATGATCCAGGAACGTGGCTCGCAGACAGCACCGCAAAGGACGAATCCGTGATCCGTCTCTCCTCAGCCCAAATGGAAGATGGGGATTATGTTGCCCGTTATTCCCCCGCAGGAGACGGTACCGCCGCGATTGCTCTTCGTCATTTCAATGAGAACGCCTGTGATCAGGTCCACGGCTTCGATCTGCTGGTCAAAGACGGTCAGGTCAGTGAAGTCACCGGCGGATACGTCATTCTATCCCCGCTTGACAGCGACCTGGATCCTATTCTGGGCGGCACCTGGCTGGAAGACTCCACCCAGTTTACAACGCTGACCCTGTCCATGCGGGAAAATGGCGGATGGGATGGAGAGATCACCTCTCCCATGACCCATGGCGCCTATACCTGGAAAGCCACTCTGTATTTTGAATGCGATCCAGAAGGTCTCGTTTACCGGGATGCTGCCGCGACTCATCTCAATCCGGACAGCTCTGAGCCAGGCAGCCCCGTGTCCACAGGCAGCTCCGGCACATTGCAGTACGCCACGGATGCCTCCGGAGATATAGCCCTTCTCTGGCCCGCGCAGGACAACCCTGAGCATCGGGACATTCTGTTCGTCCGGTCAAAATAATCCCCGGTCCCCCTCCTGGAAAGGCAGACAGGAACGTCCTCCGTGATCACAGCCTTGTTTCCCCGGACAGTTTCCTCATGTGTCCATTTCCTGTTCCCGCGCATATCCCTGAAAACAGTCAGCCGGACCGTACCTTCTGTAATGTACGATCCGGCTGATTTCGTCTTTCCCGGCAGACAGATTCCCCTGCACCGGCCTTATGCCCAGGTCCCGTTTCTAAAGACCGCAACTGCTGTGCCGTCCGGACGGATCCCATCTATGGACAAGTCCCGGGCGCCGATCATGAAATCCACGTGAATGATGGAATCGTTGATTCCTCTGACTTTTGCCTCTGCCTGAGATATTTCGTCGCCTCCCGGGAGGACCTCCTTGAAGCCGACACCCAGAGCACAATGACAGCAGGCATTTTCATCGAAAAGCGTCTCATAGAACAGGAAACCGCACTGGTTGACCGGGCTTTCCCAGGGGACCAGCGCCACTTCTCCCAGCATGGCGGCACCTTCATCCATCCTGATCATTTCCTCCAGAAGCTTCTGACCCTTTTCCGCCCGGCAAGAGACGGCCTTCCCGTTTTCAAACGTGATCGAGAAATCCTCGATCAGCTGGCTGTTCCAGGAAAGGGGCTTGACCGCCACCAGGGTTCCCTCACACCGGCCTGCCATGGGAGAGGTAAAGATCTCCTCCGTGGGCATGTTGGGAATATAAAAGGCTCCGTTCACCTGGTTCACTGCGCCGGCGCCTTCCCATCTGGCGTCCGGAATCAGTTCCACCGTAAAATCCGTCCCGTTGCAGCTGCTGTAGTGCAGGGCGGAAAACTTCTGCAAATTGAGCCAGTTCACCCTTTCATCGATGATGCGCGTATGCTCTTTCCATGCCTCCACGGGATCATTGTCCTCCTCGACACGGACCGTCTTCAGAATGGACTTCCAAAGCCTCTCCACCGCATCCTCTGCTTCCGGGAAACACTTGCGCGCCCACTCTTCTGAGGGGCATGCCGCAATGACCCACTGGTGCCTTCCCTCGATGGCTTCGCGGTAAGGTTTCCGTACGCGGGCACGGCACCGGGTCACCGCAGACAGCTTTTCCGGATCGATGCCGTTCATGGCATCCGGATCTTCCGAAACGATGTAAATCCGGCAGGGCAGGTCATCCACCATCTGCTGCATTTTGGCCTGCTCCCAGGGCAGCACCGTGGAAAGCACCTCTTCATCGGCATAGAGCAGATTCAGACGATCATGGGTATCGCAGGTCCAGTTCACATTGACCTTCTTTGCTCCTGCCAGATAGCACTCCTCCGTCATCAGTTTTGCAAATTCATGCTGCTCGACGCAAATGGTCAACTCCACCACCTGACCCTGCTGGACATTGGCCCCCGTGCGCACGATCAGCCGGGCATACTTTCTCATCAGGTCTTTCGTTATCTGCAAGGTTAATCTCCTCTCCTCCCTCCGGCGCATGGCATGGTCCTTCCATCCCCTTGCCCGGATGTCCGTGTTCAAGCCCCTGAACAGTTTCAGGTTCCTGTTCTCACTGATTCTGCCACTTTACACCATCCCGGCAAACCAGGCAACGGGGGATTTATCCGCGAAGCATCGCCCTTCCTCCAGAGATGCTTGACTTTGCCCGCATCTTGTTGCACCATGTCCCCCAGAAACGCAGATCCTCACCGGGAACGGAGGAAAGGACCAAAGCATGGAAACATCGCTGGAAAAGCAGCTCCGGAAAACCCTGGACAATCTCAGAATCACCGGCACGGCCCTGATCCTTCTGGGGTTCTGGGATATCCTCAAGTACATTCTCTATATCTCCACGGGATTGGGTGATATCCCGGATTTTTCTGCGGATTCGATAGTGACCATGGATGAACGGCCGATGGACTGGATTCTCATTTTTATCCTGATCGTGGATATCGCCATCCGACTGTTTATCGGGTTAAGAGCCATACGCGAAGAAAAAGCGAAGCGACGCGGAAGACTCCATCTCGTCCTCGCCGGAGGAATGTTCGTCTTTCTGTGCCTCGCGATGGTGTACACCTTCACCTTTTCAAAAGACAGCCAACACCTGGACTCCTATCTCATCTCATTCCTGATGGATATCACCACACTCTGGACGCTGTCTGAGCTGATCCGTCTGACCCATCGGACCCGGAAGCTCCAAAGTCTGCAGGGTGCGGGATAGACCCTCTTTCATTGCGAGACTTCGTTTCACCCACCTCCTTTCACCACAGGATCTGCTCCCAGGCACCATCTTTTTCACATCAGGAGGGATCTCCATGCAGGAGGATTTCCACTACTACGCCACCTATGCCGCAGCCGTTCTCGCCGGGTATTCCCACGACGAAAGCCTGCAGATCTGCTACAGCGCCAACCTGGTGGACAGCTGCTCCAGGACCTTCCTGGAACGAATCGGCGCCCCCCATTCTGCCGCCACAACTCAGCTTCAGCTGGAGATGATGAAGGCACGTCTTGACCGCATCGGGCTGCAGGATATCACCCGGATCTGGGCTTCCTTCCATTTCCTTCCCGGTGATCTGTATGCACCCGTTTTCCACGGATTCAGGATGTACCGCAACAAGTACCGGCTGATCTGTCAGCCCAACAGTCTGCTGATGGAGGAGACCGTACACCTCGCCCTTTCAAAAGGTCCTGAAGCCGCGGGGCTGGCCATGCATGTGCTGTGTGATACCTGGGCCCATCGAAATTTTGCCGGCACGCCTTCCCTGGTCATCAACAATGTCAGCAACCAGATCTGGGAATGGGTTCCCGGGGAGGATACCCTTTTCCGAAAGCCGATTCATTTCCGCCACAACCCCGCTCTCCCGGACAATCCGGAGGAGGGGATATACAACTGTACCCTCTTTCAGATTCCGGAAAACTCCATCATGAATCTTGGACACGGCCGGGCAGGCCATCTGCCTGATTACAGCTTCATCCGCTACTCCTATATGCCGGCATGGGGGGATTACAGCATCATCACCAAGGACAATCCAAGCGACTATCGGCATGCCTTTGCTCAGATGGTGCAGGCCCTTCAGTACCTTCGTGGGACACAGGATCACTTCCGGCGGGATCAGTATGCCTGGGATGTTCTTTCACCCCATGATGACCGGATTCGCTCCATCCTGACCCGTCGTCAGACGGATGCCTCCAGAGACTGGCAGGCCTTCGGGGAATCACTCTCCGGGGAGCACATCCCGCCCTTTGACCTGGAGCGCTATCAGAAGGAATATCGTGAGGCGTCTGACCGGGAAGATACCTTTCTTGGCCGATTCATCCACGCCGCCCAGGCTCAAAAAAGCATGGTGGTCAATGCCATCTCCTCCTCCGGGAATCCCCTCGCCGGCTCCCTTGTCAGAAGAAAGCCCTTCGGGAGATTTCCCCATCCCACCCCCGGGATGTTCAGGGAGGCCGGTTCATGAGTGCATTTCTGCGAATCGGGAACTTCATCACCGGAATCCTCATGGTTCTGGTCAGCCTGATGATTCTCCTGTTCCCGGAAGACGGACATCTCATCCTGATCACCTGTATCTCCATTGCCCTTCTGGCTGCCGGTCTGCATTCCCTGTTCTTCTATGTCACCATGGCAAGACACATGGTCGGCGGCAGAGCCATTCTCTACTTCGGCCTCTTCCTGTTTGACCTTGGAGTCTTTACCTGTACCCTGTATGATATTCCCCAGGCGATGATCATGCTGTACCTGTCTGCTATCCATGGATTCTCCGGAGTCATGAGCATCCTGCGCAGCCGCGAATCCCGCAGGATGCATGCCTCCAGCTGGAAGCTGCCCCTGCTTAGCGGCATCAGCAACATTGCCATTGCCTGTATCTGCGCCATCTTCATCCGTTCCATCAATACCGCGGTCCTCATCTACGGATTTGGACTTGCCTATTCCGGGATCCTCCGGATTCTATCCGCCTTTCAGCGTACCAGGACCGTCTTCATTTCCTGATCCGGCCGCTGGTATAGACACCAAATGCCCCCGTCTCACGGATCCCTTTCCATGGCCTTTGCATTCGTTATTACATATTAATAATCCCCCTTTCGGGGGAAATTGCATAAGGAGTTTCCAACCATGAAACGCGCATTCTTTCTTCTTCTGGTCCTGGTTATCATTCTTGCTCCCTGCGCTGCCCCTGCCGAATCCGGTTTCTTCCCCGTTCCTGAAGCCGCCAGACCCTTTGACAATGTCTGGGTAAACGGCAACTACCACCTGAATGTCTATGCACAAGACGGCGGCTTTATCATCGAAGTGGAAAAAAACGAGCATCCTGACAAGGGCGAGGGCTTCATCTGGGAATATCTCTCCAACTATCAGGAAAAGGACAATACCCTTGTGACCTTCTCCGCCCTCAAGTGGCCTGCCGCCTTTGCCGACGGCAACGCACAGGAAGGGGAGATTCCGGTCTACGTGGATGGTGCGGCCGTTTTCTCACTCAATGACAAGGGACAGCTGCTCTGGAACGACATGAAGGAGCATGAGGCCGATGGCATTGTCTTTGACGCCATCGGACGCTTTGAGGGCATCTGGCCCGGAACCGGTTCATCCGCCGAGCTTCTCTGGGCGGATGATCACTATACGGCCTATGTCGATGTTCAAAATGACAAGGGAGAGGTCGAATCGTATCTCTACAACGCAGTCTACAACCGGGAGAAGAACATTCTGGAAGCCATGGGCACCTGCGATATCATCACCTATGTCAACAATGAGGAGGTCAGCCGCATACATGGCGAGGATACATGCCTTGCCACCTTCTCCATAAACGAAGAGCACCGCCTGGTCTGGGAAAACCAGCGCAGCGGCGGTGTTCCCAGGTACGTGTTTCAAAATCAGAATGAGACCCCGGCAGACTCCAACGGCTGAAGACAGGCAGCCTCCGCTTTAAGACCTGCGTCAAGGCTTTTCGTGAACTGGCCTTTGCCGGATTTTTCCTTCACACAGGTGCCGCCTGCCGGATTGCCGTACAAAGAGATATGATCTCTGACCGCCGCAAGCCGTGCCTTCCCTGCAGGATGGATCTCCGCAGATTCCATCCCCTCCTGCTTTCATCCTGTTCTGCCATGACGCTCTCCCTGGCACGGCTTCCTGTCTTCCACCGGGAATTGGCAGGATACGCCAGGCAGCGGCATTTGATTCGATTCCGGGAGAAAACGGTTATCGTGCAAGAGCCCAGACAGAAAAGAATCACACCATTGTCTTACCATCTTTTTAATGAACAGGCCTTTCCCCCGGCCCTCACTGGTTCGGACGGCCAGTTCAAATGCGATATGATCGCGGACAGGCCGACAGAGATCATGTGCCTGTCGGACGATGTGGTCAAAGGATACGTTCTTCCCTTGCCCCACCGCGCAGCTGTGACAATATGTCACTTAAATCCGGCATTATATATATAGACTCTGCCTTTATATTATCGTATAATACGACGGATGAAAGTTCTCCGGAACCGCCATCGTTCGACCGGACCTCTGCCCGTGTCTGAGCAGTTGAAGGCTGTTGTGGCGCTTTCGAAGATATCGAACCTGTCAGGCGCATTTCATGATGGTTCGTTATCGGCTTTATCTCCCGCAAATCATACATAGAGAGGTGTTCATATGGCACAGATTGCAGACAGAGTTTACAGGAACGCGCGCATCTATTCCGTTGCACTGGATGGAACGGAGATCCATGCGGAGGCGCTGGCCATCAGGGACGGCAAATTCGTATACGTCGGAGACGAGGCAGGCGTCGCGGAGTGGATTGGCGAATCCACAGAGGTCATCGACTGCCAGGGAAAGAGCGTCATCCCCGGCCTTGGCGACGCGCATATGCACCTGGCCCACTCCGGAAAGAAATTCGGAACCTGCAGCCTGAGCAGCATTGTGCCGAATCCTCAAACGGACACACCCGAAGGCGTAATCCGGCAGATCCAGGAGTTAATATCCGCCTACGCCGCAGAACACAAGGATGACCCGGTGATCCGGGGCCTGGGCTGGGACAGGAGCTGGTTTTCCGGCGGCCTGCAGAACATCGTGCGCCCGTTCACCCGGCATGATATCGATGCGGTCGTCCCCGATAAACCTGCCGTGATCATGTCGGGCTGCGGACACAGGGTTCTGCTGAATACAAAGGCGCTGGAAGTGGCCGGCGTGACGAAGGACACGGACGACCAGAACGGCCTGATCGTCCGGGAGGCGGACGGAAGCCCCAGCGGTTATATCAAGGAGCCCGCCGTCTATGGTCCGATCCTCGAAAAGATCCCGAATTATGACTTCACGCCGGCGGAACACCGCGCCTGCATGAAGAAGGCGTTTGACATGTTCAACGAAAAGGGATACACGCTGCTGTGCGACTGCCAGCAGGGTGCGGCCTATCCGGTCCTGACCGAAATGGCCAAAAACGGCGAGTTTACGGTTCGGGTATCCGGCGTTCACAATATCAACGACGCCACCCGGGACGCCGACATGGCCAGGGCCATCGCCAACCGCACAAAGTTCGATGTCGGTGATCTGTTCGTCTCAGATACGGTAAAGTATTTTGCGGACGGCTACTTCTCCATGATCGAGCCTTTTTCGGAGACCTCCATGGGCCATCAGCCGGGCACCCGGGAGCCGCTGCTGTGGGATGAGGATCATATGATGGCGTCGATGGCGCTGGCCAATCAGGAAGGCTTCAACATTCATACCCATGCCATGGGAAACTATGCCATCCGCAGGGTCATTGACTGCTATGAAAACGCGCAGAAGCTGTCCCCGAATCCCGAGATCAGAAATATCATTGCCCATGATACATTTATCACGCCGGAGGACCGGGTGCGCATGGGCAGAAGCCATATCATCGCCAGCAATCAGCCCGGTTGGTTCAGCGATACCCCGGCCAGCGAGCCGGTCCTGGTCGCCGACTGGGGTGAAGAGCTCGTCAGACAGACCTACCCGAGCAAGTCTCTGATCGATAACGGCGTGGTGTGTGCTTACGGCTCAGATTTTCCCGTCAATATTCCTTACGGCCTTGCGGGCATTCAGGTGGCCATGACCAGAGTGCCGGTGAAGATGGATCTGGCTTACGATCTGTTTAAGGACGTACCGGCCGCCATGCCGGAAGAATGCGTCACCCTGAAGGAAGCGCTTCAGGCCCATACAATCCACACGGCCTATCAGGCACATCTGGAGAATGTCACCGGCTCCATTGAGGTCGGAAAATCTGCCGAGCTGGTCGTCCTTGACCGCGACATCGAAGCTACTCCCGTCGAACAGATTCAGGATATCCAGGTGCTCGAAACCGTGTTCAAAGGGAAAACCGTGTTTAAGAAGAAATAACCTTTATCATCCAAGCAGCCGGCCGACGAAGTCTTTTTCGTCAGCCGGCCGCTTTTTTATTTCATCAGATTCTGAAAGCCGTACTGCTTCCGGGATCCACAAGTGATTGTTACGCTGTTTCTGCGTCTTCCGTCGAAATGGACAGCAGATGTATCGTCAATTGGAAAATGTCTCGCATATGCATGGGGCTCCAGCGTACTGGCTTGGCAGAGCAAAGTACAAACAGTCTGCCCCCATGGATGGCTGGATACACGGATGCACGAGTATTTGACGGGGCTGCATTGTCATCAGAGGCTGTGCGTGCTGATTCGGAAGCGTTGCCGCCGGTACACGCTTTGCACACAGGCTCAGAGGCCGTCATAAAGATCAAACATGCTCACCTGGACACCCTTGCCGGTTTCTTTGTGTAAAGGATCGACATCTGCTGCTCTGGGAATCCTGCGGCTTTTTCTTGCGGCATCGAGGGTATCCCCGACAAGCTTCATCCTGTCTTTGAGAACAGCCCTGCATTCTTCCATATCTGCGGGATTTTCGATTCCAAGCATTTTGTTGTAGGAATCGATCCCCATGATGATGGCTTCTGCCTGCGTAAGGAAGGTCTTGGCCATCCCCGGATCTTTGACCGTATTCTTCTGCAGATCCCAGCTGACAACCTGACTTCCCGTATTGCTGACTGCCTCGGCAAATCTGGTGATATATCCGACAAAAGCTTTTTCCCGGGACGTGACATCCGGATCAGCAGGATTCTGAACGCAGCCGGCTGGCATGAAGTGCTCTTCAGGAACAGCAAAACGGCGTATTTCGTTGTCTGCGACCGTCTGCTCAGAAAGAATGCGGGTAAACATTTTCCCTTCCATGCTTTCAAGATCCTCCTCAGTACAGATATGGAGAATCATGTCCGCTTCATTCGCCAGCTTTTTTCTTTTCTTGTCCTGCGAAACAGAGACGCGGTAGAGAACTTTGTTGATATCAAAATCCTCCAGATAATGCTCGAGCTCCTCTTCCTCGATGGCCTTGAGCTGTTCAGGTTTTGCCTGCTTTGCAATGTACTCCAGCATTCTGCGGTTCCCGGTATAAATGATTCTTTCACGCGACATCTCGGCCATGTTGGCTGCGATCTGTGTCGGGGCCATCTGAACTTTTGAAAGATTCGTTCCTATCAGCGCGCAAATGCCGAACTTGGCACCCGCCAGGCATTCGTCCAGGGGGTTTTTCCCGTCATGAGTCTCCGCATAGCTGCGGCACCTGTTGCGAAAATCTGTGAGTCCATTTTCGTATGCGGAAATGCTCTCAGGATCAATGTCAAGCGTGTCTGTCGCAAAGCGAACGCCGATATCCTCGCTCATCATCCAATAGTACATCTCTTCATCTGTCTTGTTGAGCATATCCTGAATCAGAATGAGAGATGCTGTCACCTGTGGATCTGTTGCAGGTCCGGATGGCTCTTTGCTGAACAAACAATCGAACAATGCAGGGTTAATCAGGGGATAAACAAACAGCCGAAAAGAAAATGCCCAGAAACCGATCAGCCACCTGCGCTGGCGTTCCGGAATGGTCGACAATTGGTTGATGACGCTCATCTGATTGAGCTTTTCCTGATTCGCTTCCATATTGAATCTGCCCTCCCGTTTGATTCACTTGATTATATTCCAAGCAGGATAGCATTGCAATAATTATTTTGAAAGCTCCAGAAAATTGCATTATTAATCACATTTTGTCTTCCATATCAACTCACAGTCATGCAGCTGCCATACTCCCAGATGCAGGAAACCAGCCGAACAGAAGGAGGAAACTATTCGCCCATCCCGAACTCCGTGCAGAGTTTCCGGTATCTCTCCATCTCGTGTTCCTTGATTTCCCTTGTGGGATCCGTCAGGGAGTGGTCAAGCACATCCGCATCCTTCAGGATCTCGTCCATTGGCCCGTTCACCATCGCCTTGCCGTCATGGTGATCGATGGCCGTGCAGATGATCTCTGTCTCTTCCTGTGTCGTCATTCCAAGTTTGTTCAGCACCTTGCACGCATACACTGCCCCCAGATGCGCGTGATTCTCATAGCTTCCGGATTTATATGCATACAGATCATGCAGGAGTCCTGCCATGGCCGCCAGTTCCGGATTTTCTCCCCTTTTCTTTGCGATCACGGCCGCCATCAGAGAAACCCCGTGCAGGTGGGCGACTGCTTTCGCGCGTTTGTCATCCTCCCCGATCTTCTCCAGAACCTGATAAACCTGTTTCTGAAGCACCTTTATCCTGCTCATTTTCCTTTTCTCCTTCTCTTTTCGCAGTCCTCTTTTCATTGTTCCTTTTTTACTCAACGATATCCCGGATGGTTTCCCCCGGGATCATCCGAATGAACGGACTTGGCTCCACCGGCCACTCTCCCCACCGATTCTCCCTGACGGATCGGGATATCAGGATCAGCTGCGTCCTGGCCCGGGATATGGCCACATAGAACACCCGTTTTTCCTCTTCAATGCTTCCGCTCTTCTTCGCGCTGAAAGACGGAAAAACGTCGTCCTCCGCGCAGGCGACTATCACCGTATCAAACTCGCAGCCCTTCGCCTGATGTACCGTAATTATCGGGATCTTGTGCAGCTTGCGGATCAGCAGGTCGATCTGACTGCCTGACAGTGCGGCATCGTTCAGAAAGTCGTTCAGGAAAGCGGCGCCATCCTCATATTGACTCTCCCGGATCACATGCAGGAGGTCGGAGATAGCCATCTGATTCCCGTCTTCAGGGAACCTCCTTTTCAGCCTGCACCGGTCAATGATGCGCTCCACCATTTCATCCACCCTGTCCTGCGCCAGAATCCCGCCGAGCTCCTCAATGAACTGGAACAGCCCTGAAAATCTGGGCAGCTTTTCCTCCAGGATGCATCTGCGCTGCTGCGATGTCGGGATGATACACTCTTGCAGAAGATGCCACAGGACTTTTCCGGTCGCAGTGATATCTCCAAGGGCATTATGGGCATTTTCGTTGACAATGCCGTATTTTTCACAGAGGGTTGCCAGCCGGTGGTTCACCAGTTTCGGGAAAAACTGCTTGGAAATGACCATAGTGTCATACTCCGCCAGAAGATTCAGCGGGGGCAGCCCGTTTTCCCTGAGCTGACGGGCAACCAGCGGGGCATCAAATCTCAGACTGTTGTGTCCCACCAGCACAGCACCGTCCACAAATGCGCTGAAGCGCTGAAGGGCTTCCCGTGCTTCTGTCCCTCCGCCGTCCAGAAGGTCCCGCATCGTCATGTGATGCGTCCTCTCGGCGCTTTTTGAAATCTCTACAGTGGGAATGACCAGCTGGTCCAGCGTCCCGATGATTTCCCCTCCTTCGCCCAGACGGATCGCGGAAATCTGGATAATCTGGTCCCTGGCCAGATCCAGTCCTGTGGTTTCCGTGTCATAGATGACAATGTTGGCCTTCCTGGCTGCATCCACCAGACGGGCATACGGGTCTCCATCCCGGAAAGAACCCGGATCAATCATGGACGTCAGGGAAATTCCCACCTCTCCAAGCCCGCTCATCTTCTCCACCGTCTTCTCGCCCACTCCTCTGACCTGGTTGATCATGATTCTCGACAGGCTGACCGCATCGCTCCTGTTCAATACGACCCGGCAAAATGCCAGGATGTCCTTGATGACGGGCTTGCGGAAGAATTTCATATCCTCGTCGACCGTAAAGAAGTGGAGTTCCTTTCCGCTGCCCTGCCGTTCCAGGCAGATTCTGCGCAGCTGGCTGTACACGGATGCGATCTGATTGTGGGATCTGGACAGGATACAGATCCTCGCGGGATCCTCCGGGCAGTGTTCCTCAAGATACCGGTAAATCCATGCTGCAAGCCCTTTTTCGTCCCGCACCCGGACATTCAGGATGGGATCTCCCGGATAGTCGCTTTTCGTGACAATCTCCGGAGGACACATTTTTCCGACAAGCCCGGGATAGGTTCCTCTGAGATAACCGAATGTCGCCTGCGTCAGCAGCCGGGTTGCCCTGTAGTTCTCAGAAAGCATGAAGGTTTTTGCGTCAAACTCCTGAATAAATGAACCGAGAACCTCCTCCGGGCTGGATCCCCGCCATTCGTAGATGGTCTGAAACACGTCCCCGCACATCATGACGTGATTGCCGGGAAACAGCTGCTTCAGCATGTCATACTCAAGCCTGCTGGTATCCTGCATCTCATCGATGAAGATGTAGCGGTACCGGCTTCTCCAGCGCTCTTCGCCCTCCCGGGTGCATAACAGCCGGTACGTCTGGCAGATCAGGTCGTCAAAATCCAGCAGATTGGATTCCCGGAGGCGTTCATTGTACAGGGAGACAAGTTTTCCCGCCGAGCTGTCCATCAGGGAAATGAACTCCCTGTCGGTGATCTGTCTGTGCTCCTCCCGGCTGTAGAAGGTTACAAGCCGATCAAAGACCTTCCCCTGGTGTGTCTTCAGGTCCCGGTAGACCTCCTGAAAATCCCTCTCTTCGTCCTTCGAGGACAGTCCCAGCCTCATCCTGTGACGCTTGAGTTCCCCCACCAGTCCCGAAAACACCCCTCTGCCCTTCAGGACCGGCGCATTCTCGCTCAGGCCCAGAGAGACCGCCAGCCCCCTGAGCACATCCTCCTCGTCCACGTCATCCATGACATTCGGAAGGGAACAGGACTGCGGAGCCGTCGCACTCTCCTCCCTGAGCACCTGGTAGGCAAACCCGTGAATGGTCCGGACCGTAACCCGTCCCGCAGCCTCGCCGGAGTACTCGGCAATGTCCTCCCTCATCTCATCCGCCGCCTTGATTGTAAAGGTCAGACAGAGGATCTCCTCCGGAAGCGCACGCCCGCGCTCCAGGATCCTGCTGACCCGCTTTGCAACCGTGAACGTTTTTCCCGTTCCTGCACTGGCATAGAGAATCAGGTTCCTGTCCAGCTCGTCAATGACTGCCTGCTGTTCCCTGTTGGGTATCCGCTGTGTCATGATGCTCTCTTCCTCCGGGATCGTTTTTCCCCGTCCTTTTTCTTCAGGGCATATCCTCTTCTCCTGGCTGCGCCTGCTCAGCCTGTGTTTTTCCCCGTCTGCCTTTTCGCCTGCCTGTCCTCTCCCCGAAAAGCCGCGCGGGGCTCTGCTGTGCAGAACCCCGCCATTCCATCGGTCAGATGAAATTCATGTCGCTCATGAAGTCGCCGCGTATCTGTTCGGTCTCCCGGGCCTTCATGCGCAGCGAAAGTGCAGTCCCGGGTCAAGCCGGTGATGTCGGAGATAATCCTCACATCCCTGACATCCGCCGCACGGGTCTGCACATCACCATCATCCATGGACGCAAACATTCCGGCAAACCGGGCCGCCGTATCCATCACCGCCGCATCGGCATTCAGCTTGTCCTTCTTGATCAGGTCCCTCTGTGGCTTTCTGATCATCGGGAGTTTCCGTCATGAGCTGATGGATCTCAAAGATCATGACCCGGTTACGTGTTCTGCGCAATCGTGTCTTTTGATTCCCCGGACATCCCCTCTTCATCTGCACAGCGCATGACCTTCAGAATCTCCGGATACCGCGCGCTGACCCGGGAATAATTCTCCCGCAGATGGGGGAATGTGCACCCGCTGCAGTCCTTGATTCCCCCCTGCTTATAGCGGAAGTTTCCCCCGCACCGCTTTCCGAGGGCATAGAGCGGACAGTAGCAGAACAGACAATTGAATTCTCCCTCCCGGACGCCCCTGTGACAGGGATAGTAGGGGCATGCGGTATTTGCAAAAAAACGTTCACTGTCCATCTGGGCCGCCTCCTCCCGTTTAGGGGCATTATACCTGCTCCTCCTCCCTTTCTCAACCGGTCCGGGGAAATCACGCTTCTTCCCTGCGTCCCCTCCGCACCGGATCATGTCAGCAGCACCCTTCCGCCTCCATGACAAAGCGGACATCCGCCCCTGAAACCCTCCGCCCTCATCCGATGCGCCGTAAACAGGCCGGACAAGGCGGGAGGTTTTCCTGCATTCCGGGTTCCTGGAACCATTGAAAACCGCGGGAGCCGGAAGCAGATGCTTCCGGCTCCCGTTTTTTACTTGTTCTCGGGGCGAACCTCAAGGCTCATATGCTCCCCGCTGTGCTTGTCCGTCACGGCTGTCGCCCCAGCCCTTCTCGTCAGGGCAGGCTCCGCCGCCGCCTTGGATTTGGAATACCCCTGGATCTTTTCACGGGTCAGTCCCTCCTCCTCCGCCTTTGCCGGATCCAGCTCATAGACCGCCACCTCGTAGGTCATCTCTTTCTGGCCTACTTTGGATCGGGCGCTTTCGATGACTGCCAGCAGGTTGTCCCCGCCCAGTTCCGGATGCTGCTCCCTGATCCACAGCGTCATTTCCGTATTCCGTTCAAGTCGCTCCTCAGGAGAATACTGGGCACTGAAGGAGGTGGTGTTGTAACCGTTCACCAGGTAGGCAGCCGTCAGGCCCGCCCCCGCCGCCAGCATCAGCGCAAGAACGATGACGGTCCTCTTTGTGAACCTGAGTCCATCCGTCCCGCTCACCACCATGCCCATCCTCCGGGTTGCGGGGATAGACATCTTCAAAAACAGGATCAGCAGAATGGATTCGATAGGGAACATGGCCAGGTTCTTGACAATGCGCATCAAGTCAAAGAGCGCATAGTTCTTGCCCAGGACCATGGTATAGTACAGCGCCATGATCGGCGTGGTCATCAGGACATTGACAAAGAGATTGACGCAGAAACGCGAGAGGATCACCCGCGTGGCGGTCACCTCGCACCGGTACAGAAACAGGGCGAAGATCACGGAGCCTGCCACCTCGGTGAGGATAAACAGAGGGAAATAGACCCCGTCGGGAAAAATCAGAAATCCCAGAATGTCTGAGATGACGGCTCCCAGGGCCGCAACCAGGGGGCCATAGACCATTGCGCCGTAAGCGTTGAGAAAAAAAGTCACACCGATGCGCAGATCGCTCGCCAGAGGGATTCCCACCGGCTTGAGCGCCACACGCAGGCCGGTCATCAACGCCGCAAATATCAGCATCCTGGGGCTGTGCAGGTCCGCGGCCGCCTGTTTCCAGTAGGCGCGGCAGAAGGGGGAGGAAAAAGCGGTCTGTGTCTGCTCTCTTTGGGACATACTGTCTCCTTTCTTCGCCTTCAGTCAAGGGTTCACTGCCGGAGAGGTGCCGCTTCCTGCGGGGGTCCCTGTCAGCAGTTCCATGCGCGCCTGGTCAATGGCCGAATTCCACGCCTCCACCGATTCCGGTCTCTCCGGTGCGCCGCAGATGCCGCAGGGAGACAGTTCCGTGAAGGGATACCGTCCCAGATCCTGATAGGTCAGGGGCGACAAGGGCAGATAACGGCTGTTGACGCTCTGGCAGTTGCTCTTCGTGTGATAGCGTCTGCCGCCCACGGGATTGTAATAGATGACCGTGGCGGGGTCCACCTGAGGCAGTTTCCGTCCGTCATCATCCCAGATGATGATCTTCACGTTTTTCTGACCCTTCAGGTTGTTCCACATCCACAGATGATTGTATCCGTTCGCGTCCTCCTCGCGCTGGACACGGACGCAGCCATGGCTGGCCCGGCTGCCCAGGGCAGACTCGCAGCGGGAAAAATCCTCGGTTCCATCCGCCCTCTGAATCGAGGGCACCAGATGCAGCAGATCCCCTCCGTTAAAGCGGATCGCGTAATTGCACCACAGTTCTCCCGCCCAGAAGCCGCCCGTCCAGCTGCACAGGAAGAACTCACCGGATGCGGTCTCGTTAAAGTCCTCGTTGACGCCGGCGGTGGTTCCCGTGCTGCACAGCAGGGTCGCAATCAGGTGCCCCTCCTTGTAGAGGTAGAGCCGCTGGGTCATCTTGTCAACAATGATCCCGTAGGTGGGATTGGGTACCACTTCCTTGAGCCTGAAGCCCTTGACCCAGCCGTCCTCCAGTTCGTCGCAGTCATTATAGGCGCTCACATGCGCCCAGCCGTCCCGCTGCTCGATCACGTTGACCGCCACGGAGGTTCCATAGATGAATCCCCGGTGGGCATCCACCACCTTGCGCGTGCCGTTGGGGCCCGTGGACAGGTACACCTTCTCCACCGGATCCACATTCAGGACGGTGACCGGCCGCTGGAGGCGCTCCCATGCGGCTTCCTCGTTCAGGGGGTCAAACTCCCCGAACCATGAATTCTGCAGCGCGTGCCTGGCCTTTTCCACCTGCTCGGCCCTCTGCTGCTCGGCAGTCTCCCGGGCCTTTCTGGCAGACTCCTCCTGCCGCAGGACCAGCTGCTCCGCCATGGCCCGGCGGGTGGAATAGTTGGCCTGTCCTGTGACCTCCAGGCCCGCGGCCTTCTGGAAGTTTTTGCAGGCTTCCTCGGTGGCCTTTCCGTAGGAGCCGCCCTGGTCTCCGCTGTAGTAGCCCAGGAGGGTCATCTCCTTCTGGAAGCGGATCACCTCATCGCCCTTTTTCCCCCGCTCAAGGGGATAGGTCACCAGGTTCTCCGTCAGCACCCCGTACCCCCGGATACTGGGGTCAGAGAGCGCATAGGTAAAGCGCATGATCCCGGTGGGCTTGGTCCCTTTCTCGTGATTGTTGCCTTCCACCGTGTGCACATAGATCATTCCCGATGCATCCCGGGTCACAAATTCCACAATGCCCACGTGGTCCAGACGGTTGTAGGCATACCATTCGATGAAGATCAGGTCACCCGGAGAGGGCACATAGGGTGACGCCTTGACCAGGGTGCCGGTGCTCAGCCACAGTTCCCCTTCCTCTCCCTTCAGTCCGTCATTGGCCGTCACATATCTGCCCCGCTGCTTGTACCAGGAAGCCGCTTCCTCGCAGCTGCTGGCTTTGGGATAGTCCGTTCCAAGCATGGAGGTGCCGTACAGCCGGTCCGCCTCGTTCACGCACCAGGACACGAATTCCGAGCAATATTCGCCATAGGCGTTGCCGCCCCATTCGCCATACTTGGTATACCCGCCCTTGGTGGCCATGTAGCCCAGTTCACCCACAGCCACGGAAACCAGTTCCTCACCCCGCTGGTCGCACAGGGCGCACAGGGGCCACAGCAGCATCAGCACCAGCCAGATCCAGGCTGTTTTTTTCATTGGTTATCCTCCGGTGATGTGATAAATTGAGTCCATTATAGAAACGTCCCGGGGTATCGTCAAGTACAGCGCTCCGAAAGGGAACTCCGGCTTCTTCCAAAACCTCATCCCCGCGGATTTTCCGTCTGCTCATCGGAAGTCTCCCGGATTTCCTCCTGAAAGGCGCTCCAGGGCTCCGCATTCTTCGGGAAAGCGCGAAAGAACATGGGTTCCTTTCTGACGGGATGCACCAGGGTCAGTCCCGCGCCGAAGAGCGCAATCTGCTCCCCGGGGGCCCCGTTTCCGTACCTCGCATCCCCCCACAGGGGGTGACCGCTGTGGGCGAACTGAACCCGGATCTGATGGGACCTGCCGGTTTCCAGGCGCACCTGCACCAGCGTCAGGCCGTTCCGCCTGCCCATGACCCGGTAGTTCAGCCTCGCCTCCCGTGCCCCCGGGGTGTCCTTCGGACAGACGCTGACCCGGTTGGTCCTTCCGTCCTTCAGGAGCCAGTCCACCAGCCGTCCGTCCTGTTCCATTTCACCCCGGACCACCGCCAGATATTCCCGCTTCAGGGTCTGCTCCCGGACCTGAGCGCTCAGGCGGGCAGCCGCCTTGCTGGTACGGGCAAACACCATCAGGCCGGATACCGGCCGGTCCAGCCGGTGGACCAGTCCCAGGTAGACGTTCCCCTGCTTCCCGTACGCCCGGGCAAGGTACTCCTTCATGAGGCTCTGGATGTCCGCATCCCCGGAGCTGTCCGCCTGGGACGTCATGTTGCAGGGCTTGAGGCACACCAGCACGTGGTTGTCCTCATACAGAATCCCCACGCCGCGGTATTCCTTCACGAGGGGCTCCTTTCCCAGCGGCCGCTGGTGCCGCAGGGCAGCACGCCGCCGCTTGAAACCGGCAGGCACAGCTCCTGGGCGTCGATGCGTCCGCCGTGGGCCGCGCCCACGGTCATGTCAAGAATGTTGCCCAGCACCGAGGCCTGAAAGCCCGTGGTATAGCCATTGATCAGGAAAAAAAGCGGCTCCTGGCTGAGCGCCCGGGCGCAGGTCCCGGCCAGACGGTACAGTTCATCCTCCAGATGCCACACCTCGCCTCCGGGCCCGCGCCCGTAGCTGGGAGGATCCATGAGGATCCCGTCATACTGCCGTCCCCGCCGCGTTTCCCGTTCCACGAACTTGAGGGCGTCCTCCACGATCCAGCGGGTCCGCTCCTCGGGAATCTGGCACAGTTCCCGGTTCTCCCGGGCCCACTGCACCATGCCCTTGGCCGCATCCACATGGCACACCTGGGCGCCCGCCGCCGCGCAGGCCATGGTGGCCCCGCCGGTATAGGCGAACAGGTTGAGCACCCGGACCTCCCTGCCGCGGGCCTTTTCCCCCTCGATCAGCTGCTGCATCCATCTCCAGTTGGCCGCCTGCTCCGGAAACAGCCCCGTGTGCTTGAAGCCCGTGGGCCGCACGTAAAAGCGCAGCGTCCCCAGGGAAAGCACCCACCGCTCCGGGAGCCTGCGCATAAATTCCCAGGCTCCGCCGCCTCGTTCGCTGCGGTGGTACCAGGCATCCGCCCTCTTCCACTCCCCGGGCTTTCGGCAGGGCCAGATGGCCTGGGGGTCCGGGCGTCGGAGGACAATTTCTCCCCACCGCTCCAGCTTTTCGCCGCCTCCGCAGTCCAGCACCTCATAATCCTGCCAGTTGTCCGCCAGAAACATCGTCTTACTCCTCCGGTTCACCATAGAAGACAGGGAGATACTCCGCCTCTGCCTCCATCATCTCGTCCACCACATCCTCGGCATAGAGCAGGTCCACGCCCATCAGGGCGGGATCGATCTCCATGCCCCTGCGCAGGGCCTCCCGGCTTCCCACGGCTGCCGCCTCGGCATAGAGGGAATTCACCAGGCTGATCTGCTGCAGCGTCTGTGTCAGCTCCGGCGGCAGCGGTGCGCGGACGCCTTTCAGCACGCCGCCCTTCACCCTGCCCGGCACCTGGACCCATCTGCCCTCGCTGATCCCGGGCAGGGCGCCGTCATTTTTCATCACCAGGCTGTCAAACTCGGCCTCCGTCCGGCCGTCCAGGGCCTCCAGCAGCGCCACGGGCCGGGCGTCCATCTGTCCCTGTCCCCGGACAATCCCCTTCCAGGCTGCCATACCCTCCTGGTCAAAGACCCCGTGCACCGCCACCATGGCCAGCTGCCGCTTGCGCTGTTCATAGTCCCCCGCGCCCACGCCCGAATAGATCACGGTGCGTTTGGGGCTCAGGGGCGTGTCGGCAAGCTGCTCGTACTGCATGACGCGGTCGCCTGCGGGAATCGCCCCGTACAGGTCGATGAGCATGGCGGAGAGTTCCTCCCGGCTGTCCTTTTTCATTTCCCGGACCGTCCTGGCGGTCAGGTCGCGTCCGGCGTTGTCCACCATGCGGCTCACAAAGCCCAGACCATACAGGCCGCTCACCTGCAGGCGCACGTTCTGCTCCGTCAGTCCCAGGTACAGCGCCAGGCGCTTCCGGGTCTGTCCCGTCACTCCGCTCACGCCCGTGGCGGGGACCCCCAGGAACCGCTCCGCCGCCTCGCAGGCCCGCGCCAGGTGCAGCCCGCCAAAGGAGCTGTCGCACAGGATGAGGCGCGCGCCCTCCGGGCAGCTGCGCTTCATCTCCCTGGCGATCTTTCCGACAAAGCCCACGGCGCGCAGGGTCTGCATGAGTCCTCCCAGCCCCCCGTAGAGCCTGGCCTGCTTGTACAGGCCCACCTGCGTCAGCAGGTCCACCTCGCTCTTCCAGCAGGCCTCCTCCAGGAAATCCGCGCAGCAGATCACGGCGCGGCTGCCGAAGATGGCCTTTTTGAGCTGGGTGGTGTAGTAAAAGCGGCTGCTGCCGCCCATGTTCCTGTCGATGGCCTGGGCCGCACGCGCGGTCAGCTCCGCCATGTCCAGGTCCATGTCCACGAACCATATCTCGCGCTGCCTGCGGTGGCGCAGGAAGCAGTCTTCCAAAATGGCGGGCGCAAAATGAAATGCGCCCGCCCCGGCTATCACGATTTTTTCCATAAACTCCGATCCCGCGTTCAGGCCCGGACGACAAAAAGCGTTGCCTGTACGCCGTTGATGTTCCATTCCCTGCCCTCGCCCTCAAGCGCTGCACAGGTCAGGTCCGTGGCCAGCACGCCCCGGCAGATGTTGTCCCGGTAAAGCGCAATCGCCTCCTGCAGCGCCGCGCTGTCGGTCTGCACGCCCACGCGGATGCGGTCGGTGACCTCCAGGCCGGACTCCTTGCGCATGGTCTGCACCTTGGAGACGATCTCGCGGGCGTAGCCCTCGGCGATCAGTTCGGGGGTCAGGTTGGTGTCCAGCGCCACGGTGACCTCCTTTTCACTGGAGACCACATAGCCCGGCTTGCGAATGGGCGCGGTGAGCACGTCCTCGCTCATGAGCTCCACCGCCGTCCCCTCCAGCTCGAAGGTCAGCGCCTTTCCGCTCTCCAGCAGGGCCACCACTTCGTTGCCGTCCAGGGTGGTCAGCTTCTCGCCGATGGAGCGCAGGAGCTTCCCGTACTTTTTGCCGAGGGTGCGCATCTGGGGCTTCAGTGAATAGGTCATGAAGGCGGTGGTGTCATCGGTGAACTCCACGCTCTTCACATTGAGCTCATCCCCGGCCAGGGCGCTGTAGGCCTCCGGCAGGGTGACGCCGCTGACGATCATGCGGGACAGGGGCTGGCGGACCTTCAGGCCGGATTCGGCGCGGGCCGCGCGGCCCTGCACCACCACGGCAAGCAGGTCCTTCATGTGTGCCTCCATCTCCGGATCGATCATGGCGGGGTCCGCCACGGGGAAGTCGGTCAGGTGCACGGATTCCGGCGCGTCCGGATTCACGGAGCACACCAGGTTCTGATACATGCTCTCCGCCATGAAGGGCGTAAAGGGCGCGGTCAGGCGGCTCATGGTCTCCAGCACATGGTACAGCGTGGCAAACGCGGCCTCCTTGTCGCCGGCCATGCCCTTGCCCCAGAAGCGCTCGCGGCTGCGGCGCACGTACCAGTTGGACAGGTCATCCACAAAGTCGATCATGGCACGGCTGGCTTCGGTGATGCGGTAATTCTGCAGGTGATCGTCCACCGCCTGCACCAGGGAGTTGAGGCGGGAGAGGATCCAGCGGTCCATGAGGGTCAGGTTCACCTGGGAGAGCGGATGGTCCTTGGGATCAAACTGGTCGATCTGCGCGTAGAGGATGAAGAAGGCGTAGGTGTTCCAGAGGGTGCCCATGTACTTGCGCTGGGACTCCTCCACGGCCTTGGCATAGAAGCGGTTGGGCAGCCAGGGCGCCGCATTGCTGTAGAAGAACCAGCGCACGGCATCCGCGCCCTGCACGTTCAGCACGGACCAGGGATCCACCACGTTGCCCTTGTGCTTGCTCATCTTCTGGCCGTCCTTGTCCTGGACATGGCCCATGACGATGCAGTTTTCAAAGGGATTGGTGTCAAACAGGCAGGTGGAGATGGCCAGCAGGGTGTAGAACCACCCGCGGGTCTGGTCCACGGCCTCGGAGATGAAGTCCGCCGGGAAGCGCTTCTCGAACTTCTCCCGGTTCTCAAAAGGATAGTGCCACTGGGCAAAGGGCATGGAGCCGCTGTCGTACCAGCAGTCGATGACTTCCTTTTCCCTGTGCATTTCCCCTCCGCAGTCGGGGCAGGTGAAGGTGACGGCGTCGATGTAGGGACGGTGCAGCTCGATGTCCGCGGGCACATCCTTCCCCAGCTCGCACAGCTCCTGGCGGCTGCCCACCACGTGGACCTTGCCGCAGTCCCGGCAGACCCACACCGGCAGGGGCGTGCCCCAGTAGCGCTCGCGGGAGAGGCCCCAGTCGATCACGTTCTCC
>OMRS01000120.1 GCA_900313545.1 uncultured Eubacteriales bacterium
AATATATGGTGGATTGAAGTGGACTCGAACCACCGACCTCCCGCTTATCAGGCGGGTGCTCTAACCGACTGAGCTATCAATCCGAACGGATGAGATTATATTACTTGAGAGGGCGGATGTCAACATAAAAATATGTTATGAAAATGCCTTTAAAAATGAGAAAATATAAAGAAAAAGAGATGCTTCGGCGATAAATGACCCGGTACCGCAGGGATTTCTTTTCCCGAGCGGGGGAGGAGAAGGTGACAGGAGAGCGAAAAACAGAAAACGGACCCCAATCTGTGCGGGGGACGATTTTGTTCTTGCGCGGGGGCAGGGCATCCCGTACAATAGCGCAAAATGTCACGAGGTGAAGTGTTATGGAAATGCAGATGGAATTCGTCCGGAAACTCCCGACTCCGGAGGACCTCAAAAGGCAGTTTTGCATTCCGAAGGAGACGGCCCAGGTCAAGGAGAAGCGGGACAGGGAGATCGCGGATGTGCTCACGGGGAAAGACTCCCGGCTGCTGCTGATTATCGGCCCCTGTTCCGCAGACAGGGAGGATGCTGTGGTGGAATATGTGACCCGTCTGGCGAAGGTTGCGCAGAAGGTCTCTGACAGACTGCTGATCGTTCCCCGGGTCTACACCAACAAGCCCAGGACCACAGGCCTGGGCTATAAGGGAATGCTGCATCAGCCGGATCCGGAAAAAGGAGAGGACCTTCTGGCGGGGATCATCGCCATCCGAGAGATGCATGCCAGAATCGTCCGCGAAACGGGACTGACCTGTGCGGAGGAGATGCTCTATCCCACCAACCACAGATACCTGTCGGATCTGCTGTCCTATGTGGCTGTAGGTGCGCGCTCGGTGGAAAACCAGGAACACCGGATGGTGGCCAGCGGCATCGGTATTCCTGCGGGAATGAAGAATCCCACAGCCGGCGGCCTGTCGGTGATGATGAATTCCATCGTGGCCGCCCAAAGTCCCCAGGAATTCATCTATCGGAACTGGGAGGTGCACACCGAGGGAAATGCCCTGGCCCACGCCATCCTCCGGGGATATGTGGACAACTTCGGGAGAAGCCATCCAAACTATCATTATGAGGACCTGCAGACGGTTCTGGAGCTGTACGAGAAGAGCGGTCTGCGCAATCCTGCCGTGGTGGTTGACTGCAATCACTGCAATTCGGGAAAGCAGTATCTGGAGCAGAGCCGCATTGCCAGCGACGTGATGCACAGCCGTCGTGTCTCAGCAGACATCGGACATCTGGTGAAGGGCCTGATGGTCGAGAGCTATCTGGAGGATGGAAGCCAGAAAATCGGCGGGGGCGTGTACGGAAAGTCCATCACGGATCCCTGCCTTGGCTGGGAAAAGACGGAACGGCTCATCTATGACCTGGCCGAATACTGATCACTGTTCGATGGTGTTCAGCGAGGAATAGCCCTTGCTGATGAGAAAATCATTCACCTCGTACATGTCAAAGGTCTTGAGAATGGTCACCGGATGCTTGGAAAATGAGGTATAGGTGACATATACGTATTCCACGTTGATGTTGCCGGCGGAGATGATCTTCAGCAGTCTGTTGAGACAGCCGCACTCATCGCCGATTTCAATGGCCAGGACCTGATCGACCCGGCAGATGTAACCGGCCTGCTTCAGGGCCTGCTCGGCGGCATGGGCATCGGAGACCAGCATGCGGATGATGCCGAATTCAGCGCTGTCATTGGTGATCAGGGTATTCATGTTGATGTTGTGGTCAAGAAGCGCCTGGGTGATCTTCAGCAGGGAACCCTTGGCATTTTCTGCGAAAATGGAGAGCTGTTCAACCATTTGGGATACCTCCTCAGGGATTTTCACGCATTCTATCAGATGAGTCAGGATTTGTACAACGGTTTATCGGATATGGACAGATATCAAAACCGCCCGGCAGAGAGACGTTTTCTGCCGGGCGGTTTTGATTTGGAGAGGGCTGCGGGATCACAGGGCGGTGACATGGTGCCGCGCCAGGGTCAGGGAAGGACTGGTATAGACATGTGCCGCGGAGTGCTGCGCCGGATGGACCACCCGGGCGACATGCTCGGGGCGGACCCGGCGAAGCAGCGTCTTTTTGCACATGAAGAAGGCCGGAATCAGGAAAATGTCAGCAAACAGCCAGGCGAGCGGGCCGCCCACGCAGGCTCCTGCATAGCCGAACATGGGGATCAGCACCACGCCGGCAAGGGTCCGGGCGATCATCTCCATGATCCCGGAACAGATGGAAAAGAGGGAGAATCCCATTCCCTGAATCGAACAGCGGACCACGTTCACCAGGGTCAGCAGCGGATAGGCGATGACGTTGATGAGCAGGTACTGCTGGGCCATGCCGGCCAGCCGGGCGGCATCCTCCCCGTTCAGGAACAGAGTGGAGAGGGGAACTCCGGCCACAAGGGCGATACCCAGGGCCAGCAGCGTGTACCCGAAGCCCAGCAGTGAGGCGCTGATGACGCCGGGAGTCAGACGGTCATCCCTTCCGGCACCCACATTCTGGGCACAGTAGGTGGCCATTGTGGTTCCCAGGGCATTGGGCAGGCATGCAAGGAACATGCTGATCTTGGTTCCGGCGGTGGATGCGGCGACGGCGGCAGCGCCGAGGCTGTTCATTCCCGCCTGCAGCACCACGTTGCCGATGGCGGTGATGGAGTACTGCAGTCCCATGGGGACGCCGTTCCTGCACAGCTCGGCCATGCGGTCCTTTCTGACGACGAGGTCGGAGCGGCCGAAGCGGAGCACGGGATACCGTCTGCGGATCCACAGCAGGCACAGCATGCCCGACAGGGCCTGGCTGACGACGGTGGCCAGGGCGGCGCCAAAGACGCCCATGTTCAGGTTCAGAATGGTGAACAGATCCAGGGCCACGTTGACGATGGATGAAAAGACGAGGAAAAAGAGGGGCGTCCGGCTGTCCCCCAGGGCCTGCAGGTATCCGCTGAGCAGATTGTACAGGAAGGCGGCCGGAATGCCGGCGAAAATGACCTGCAGGTAGGTGTACGCCTCTTCGATGCACTCCGCGGGAGTGCCCATGATCTGCAGGATGGTGCGGCACAGCAGCATGGTCACAACGGTCATGACCACGGCAAAGCCGGCGGCCAGAAGACTGCCGTTGACCACATACTGTCTGAGCCGAAGCTGGTCCCCTGCTCCGAAGCTGCGGGCCACCGGAATGGAAAATCCGGAACAGACGCCCATGCAGAAGCCCAGGACCAGGAAGGTGATGGAAGCGGTGGAACCGACGCCGGCCAGGGCGTTGATGCCAAGAAAACGGCCGACGATCAGGGTGTCCACAAGATTATAGAGCTGCTGGAAAAGCATGCCGGCCAGCAACGGCAATGTAAAGCCGAGAATCAGCCGGATCGGCGATCCCTGCGTCATTTTTTTTGTCATACTGTTAACCTCCGTGCCGGGAGATTCCCCCCGGTAGCGCGGCATTATAGCCGGGAGACAGGCGGATTGCAAACCGGGGATTGCGAAAATAACAGCAGGAATCGTTTGAGGGTTGCACGGATTTGAAAAAAGGCAGCGTGAAAGGGCGGCGGAATGATGTAAAAGATGCACAAAATTGGAGAAAAGAATAAGGCAATACGCCAAAGAACTTCGAAAAACGGTGGAATATGAGGCCGGGAAACAGGGCGCCTCTGCCAAGGAGGAGAGCCAAAAAAACACCCGCCCGAAACGGGCGGGTGCGGGAAGGCGGGATCA
>OMRS01000405.1 GCA_900313545.1 uncultured Eubacteriales bacterium
GCGGCAATCAGGGTGGCGAATACGCCCACGCTCTCCACCCGCCCCGTCAGCAGGCCGAAGGCGGCATAGAGGATGACCGCGTAATCCGTCAGTCGGGAAGTCCAGTTGGAGCCCAGGGACAGCAGACCGTTGCGGCGATATGTGTTCCGATATGTTTTTATGTATTCCCCGACGCTCTTGTCGAATTGCCTTTCCAGCTTTTCCGACAGGCAGGTGCTTTTCAGCTCGGCAGTGCGCCCGGGGTCCTGATAGGTCCGGGAGGCATAGGTAACCCGTTGATTGAGTTTCGACACCAGGGGGATCTGCTCGCTGATGACCTTAGCCCCCTTCCGGCTGAAAAGCGTGGAAACGATGAGAAAGCCGATCACGATCAGGGCCAGGACCGGTCCGGTTTGGGAGATCACACCGAGCATGGCAATGCTCCCCGCAACGCCTCCCAGCCAGTTGGCCCCCAGACGGAAAGCGGTAAGGGCATAGGAAGGGAAATTCGTAAGGGACATGTTCAGCTGCTGAAAGTATGCGGGGTCATCCAGCCAGCGATAATCCGTCCGGAGCGCCTGGCGGAAAATGTCCTTCTCGATCCTTCGGGAGACCGCTTCCGACTTCCAATCGATGTAGAAACTGCTGATTCCGCTTTGCAGCAGCCAGGAGACGGCGTAGACCAGGAAATAGACGCCCACCACTCCCAGCACGGCCGCCATGGTCCCGCCCGCCAGGATGCGGTCGATCACCGCCTGGGCCACGGATACGGTAGCCAGCAGGCTAAGGGGGTAGGCGATCACTTGACCCAGCAGCGTCAGGATCACCAGCGCTTTGCCGTATTTCCAGACGGGGCGGATCATAAACATCAGATCCCCCCACAGCGACTTCGCCCGCTTCAAGCCTCCGTCTCCTCCTTCGAGCCGAAGCCCACGGTGCCCCAGGGACCGGCGTTGCCCAGCAGCAGGATCTGCATCAGGTTGGCATGGGCATAAAGGGTGAACATCTCCGTTTCTCTCCCATCCAGCCAGCAGCTTTCCCGCCGCAGGACCTGCAGGCGTACCAGCGCCTCCGTGACCGCCGCCGGTTCCGTGATCCCCAGGGTTTCCAGTTGCTTGTCCAGATAGCCTTTATCCATGCGCATATATTGCCCGATGGCATAGAAAGTCAGCAGCGCCCGGCGCACCTCCTCGTTTCCCAGGGCCTCCCAGAGGTAGGCGTTGTCCTTTTCCAAAGCGGCGGCCCATCCCTCCCGGGGCGGGAGGAACAGGGAGAAGAAGGAGATCGCTTCTCTCCGGGAAAACAGGGAGAAGCCCTGCTCCAATGCCATTCCGATATCCATCTCCCTTTCGTCCAGCCAGCTCGCTTCCAAGAACCGGGTCCCCGGATCGTCCAGGATCCCGCTCAGCGCCGTCAGCATCCCCTGGCCCAGGCGCAGGGCGCCCTTCCAGCGCGCCTCCCCCTCCAGGGACAGCAGCCACCCCTTCACAGCCGCATAGGCGTCCTCCAAACTTCCGGCCGACCGCTCAAAGAGCCGGTCCAGGCTGACGACCAGGATCTCCGCCAGCTTCGGGAGCATCGCCGCGTCGGGCATGCTCTCCTCCCGCTCCCATTTCGAGACGGTCTGGGCCGCCATGCCCAGCTTTTCCCCCAGGGCCTCCTGGGTGAGGCCCCGGGCCTGCCGGTATTTGCGGATATTTTCCCCGAGACTCATGCGTCTTCCTCCTTTCGGATCCCGCCCAGGAGCAGGCGGGCCAGGGCGGTCATGGCCCGCAGCAGCCGGGTATCCGGGCGGGCATAGGCGTCCAGCTCTCCCTCCGTCGTCCGGGTGGGGAGGCGCATCGTCAGGCGGCAGCGGCGAAACAACTCCAGCACCTCCCGCACCTCCGCGGAGGTCACGCCCGTCTCCCGGCTGAGATATTCCGGGGTATACCAGCGGTCCGGGGGAGCCTGGATCAGCAGCTCCAGGAGCGAAGTGTTGCTCAGCGCCCGGAACAGCCGGGCGAGGTCCGCCGCCTGTGCCTTCATCCAGGCAAAGCCGTTTTGACTGGGCAGGAGCAGCAAGCGCAGGTTCACGTCTTCGCTCCACTCCCGGAGGAAAAAGGCTTCGTCCTCTTTGCCATGGCAGAAAAAGCCATTCTGCCCTTCCGGCACGGGCAGCACCGGCAGAGGCTCGTTATAGAGGGCGGCCACGCTGTCGTCCCAGCGCTCATGCCAGCGGATGGCGTTGTCACAGAGGGCGTCATAGGTTTCATCTATGATCTCTCCGGCCCGGAGATAGGCCTGCACCGGGGTCAGGGACACCAGCTCGGAGCAGATGGGGCCTCCCGCTGTCAGCGCTTCCTCCGCGAAGAACGCGGCGGGGCCCATGCCGTAGAACTCTCCCAGGCGGCAGAGAAGCTCGATGCCCGGCTCCGTCTCCCCGGTCTCCCACTTGGAATAGGTCCGGTCCGAGACCCCCAGGGCCTCCGCCACCTGCTTCTGGGTGAGGCTGCGTTCCTCCCGGGCGGATTTCAGGTTTTCGATGAATTTTTCCCGATTCATGGGGCGATTTCCCCTTTCCATAGATTCAAGGCGCCTTGTGATGCTATGGTAAACGA
>OMRS01000320.1 GCA_900313545.1 uncultured Eubacteriales bacterium
AGCTTCCGCCATCCGTGCTTCCGCTGTCCGAGCTTCCGCTGTCCGAGCTTCCGCTATCCGAACTTGACGGGGCTGAAGAGACCTCCACAGAATCATTGCCTGATCCTGTATCTACTGAAATACCTTCAGAACCGCCGCCGCCGCTGCTTTCGTTATCGCCGCCGCTGCTTTCGTTATCGCCGCCGCCGCTTTCGCCGCCGCCGCTGCTTTCGTTATCGCCACCGCCGCCTTCCTGGACGGGTACTTCGTCTGCGGGGGCAGGTTCTCCTTCAGCAAAGGCACACGTATTCCCCGGGAGCACGGAATACACCGCAAAACAAAGCGTCAGAAGCAGTGCAAAAACAGTAAACTGCTTCCTGCCTTTCCTTCCAATGATTTTGCTGATGCTCATATTCTTCATGTCTGTTCCTCCTGTCAGCCCGGGGACATCTACTCTGTTCTGTACTCTGTCGTTCTTTCGTGAACATTGTTTGCGCGGGACTCTTCCGGAGCCGCCACCGGACGGTTCCGGAAGAGGATCCTGCGCTGCTTGTTTCGGGTTATCCTGTGAAAGGGGATTCTCAGTACTTCAGGGATTCTTCAAGGTCTGCAACATATCCGTCGTTGTTGCCGGTGACCATGTAAACCTGCGCGCGCTGGTAATAGGCCTGGCCCAGGTTGTAGCCGTGATCGATGCAGGTTGTCAGGTCCGCGATGGCGCCGTCGTTGTCGCCCAGGGCAACCAGCGCGAAGGAACGGTAGAACGTGGCCGCGTCCGCATTGTATCCGTTCTTGATGCATTCGGTGAGGTCCGCCTTGGCTTCCTCGTTCTTGGCTGCCTGCAGGTAGGTGATGCCGCGGTTGAAGCGGCTGTCGTCCACGGAGATGTTCTGGTCGATGCATGCGGTGAAATCGGCGATGGCAGCGTCAAAGTTGTTGACGGAAAGGTGGCACACGCCGCGGTAGTAGGTGGCAACGTCCACCACGTCCTCCACTTCCTCAGGCTTGACCGTCTTGGCCTTCTTTCCGCTGGCCTCCGCTTCCTGCGCGGCCTGGGCGTTCAGCTGCTCGACCTTCTGCGCCTTCATGCCGTCAAGGTAGGCCGTGAAGTCGACGATGGCCTTGGCGAATTCCTTCACGCTCACATAGCAGATCGCGCGGTTGTACAGCGCGTCGCTGACAAAGGATTCCTTTTCAATGGAGGTTCCGAAGGCGGCAATGGCGTCCTCGGTCTTCTCCAGCAGCATGGAGCACACGCCGATGTTGTAGTTCAGTCCGTCAAACTCCTGGTCCTTGACCTCGTTCAGGGCCTTGAGGGCGCTTTCATAATCTTCCATGCGCATGTAGCACACGCCGGTGTTGTACTGGGAGGAGGGGCCGTAGGTCTTGTCCTTCAGGCAGGCGACAAAGTCACGGATCGCATCCTCGTACTTGCCCTTCTCCATGTTGTAGATGGCGGTCTTGTAGGACGCCTCCACCGGGCTCTGGCTGTCGCTCTCGGCATAGACCTTGTAGCTTTCCAGCGCCTTGTCCACGTTGCCGACCGCGCTGTAGATCTCCGCCTTCACCTCATAGAGGGATTTGTCGCCGGTCAGGTCGATGTACTTCTGGAGGGCATCCGCGGCCTCCTCATATTCGCCGCGGTCCGAATGGACCTGTGTCTTGACCAGGTAGGCCTCGCTCAGGTCCGGCTGGACGCGCAGCGTCTCGTCGAGCTCCTTCAGGGCTTTGTCATAATCCTGGCGGATGGTGTAGATGCAGGCAATTTTGAGATGGACGTCCGCATACACGGCCGGGGCGGATTTTTCATCGCACAGGGTCAGGCAGGCATCCAGGAAGTTCATGGCCTTGTCGTAATCCTCCCTGCCGATGTAGGCGAGGGCCAGCTCATAATTGGTATCCAGCTTCTGCTGGTCAAAGGTGACCGCTTCGGCAAGGCAGGCCGGAGCCAGCAGCGCCAGCATCAGGATGATCAGAGCAAATAGACTCCATACGTTTTTTTTCATGTTTGTTTCCTCCTTATTCTCTGCAGGACCCTTTCAGGTTCCGGTGTTTGACGTGGTTTTCTCTTTCCCGGCCTCAAGGGCTTCCATCTGCCGGGCCGCCTCCTCCCGGAGCGCTTCGTCGGGCGCGTGCTCCCGTACCCAGGAAAAATCACTGAGTGCAGCGGAGGTCTCGCCCAGCTGCATGCGGCAGATGCCCTCCGCGTACCGGCACCCTGCCTCTTCCGCGCCTCCCTTTCGTGCGTCTTCCAGATCCGCCAGCGCTTCCCGGAAGCGTTCCTGCGCCAGCAGGCTGCTCCCGCGCAGATAGCGGACATAGGGGTCCTCCTTCTTGTCAAGGGAGAGGGTGAGGGCCCGGTTCGCCGCGTCATAGTCCTTCATCATCAGGCGGGACGCGCCGGTCATCCGGCACAGCTGCGCAAAGTCCACCGGCTTCAGGTCCACCCGGACCTTTCCGGTCACATCCTCCACGCTCAGCTGGGCCATGCCCGTCTCCCCGCCTCCCTGCATCCGTCCGATGAGCGCCTCGCCGTATTCGGCCGCCCGGGCATAATCCCCGGTCAGGTACGCGCACAGCACCACATAATAGTAGAGGGAATACGGATCGGATTCCCCGCCGCTCATGGCGCGGGCGTAATACGCGTCCGCCTTTTTGTAGTCGCCCCGCCGCAGGAATCCCGTGGCGAGCATGGTGCAGGTTGTGGCGGCATTCCCGCCGTGGATGGCAAGATATCTGTCCGCGCTGGTTTCCGCTTCCTCCATGCGGTCAAGCTGGACGAGGCAGTAGATCCGGTCCAGCAGGTACTGCGTACCCCTGTTTTCGTCGATCACCCGTGAAAGCAGCTGCAGGGCGGTTTCGTAGGCCCCGGCCGCCTCGTAGATGTTCACCATGTCCGGGATCAGCTCCGTGGGGTCCGCCGCCAGGCGTCGGGAGGTGTCCACATCCCGGATGGCGCCCTCGGTGTCGTGCAGGTTCAGGCGGACCTGCGCCCGCGTCAGGATCGCTTCCGCGCCGGGCTGCAGGCGGATGCCCAGGTTCAGCCAGTTGAGGGCCTTTTCATACTCCCCCACCAGCACGCACAGATAGCCCGTTTTCAGGTACATCTGCCCCGATTCCGCATCGCTGCCGGAGAAGCTTTCCATCGCCTTTTCCTGAAAGGCCAGGGCCTCCTCATATCTGCCCTGGGCAATGGAGATCTGCACGGCCAGCTCAAGATCCTCAAAGCTCCGCTTCCCACCCAGAAGATTTCTGGCAAAATCGCTCATGCGCCCGATCCGGGAGCGGTTCGCATAGGGATCATCCCGGAGCAGCTGTCTTGCCGCAAGCCGGATGCTCCGGTTGTCATCCCTTGTGGCGGCCCGGTTGACGCCTGTCTGGGGATAGATCACCAGCCCCGGAATCATCGCGCAGATCAGAAGGATCGCGATGATCCTCTCAAAAAGCCGCCGGTTTTTTGTTTTCAGGCGAATCGTTTCCGTTCCGTTCACTCCCTGTCAGGTTCCATGGCAAAAACCCATGATTTTAAAGGATTTTTCTGCCTTTGTCATTAAAAATACGTTATGTGATAGAGTTATATTGACCCATGCATCCCAAACTCGTTGTAGCAGTATATCACAAGATCCTCTCAAAATCCTCTCAAACTCCCCCTCAAAATCCGGGGTTTCGTGAATTTTCGAAAAAAAATTTTTTTCGGGTGCCGCCCAATGTCAATTTGTTAAAGCAGATCAGCGCTATACCCCCAACAAATGTGTGTAAGATAAGGAAATTATGTATAAATTCATGTGTATGTATCGCATGATGCTTATCAGAAGGGTCTGTTTTAGGGTATCCGTAGATGA
>OMRS01000104.1 GCA_900313545.1 uncultured Eubacteriales bacterium
CCACCACGTGGACCTTGCCGCAGTCCCGGCAGACCCACACCGGCAGGGGCGTGCCCCAGTAGCGCTCGCGGGAGATTCCCCAGTCGATGACGTTCTCAATGAAGTTGCCCATGCGGCCTTCCTTGATGTTGTCCGGCATCCAGTTGACCTGGCGGTTGTTGCGCATGAGGTCATCCCGCACGGCGGTCATCCGGATGAACCAGGACTCGCGGGCATAGTAGATGAGGGGAGTGTCGCAGCGCCAGCAGAAGGGATAGTCATGGGCAAACTGGGGAGCGGCAAAGAGAAGGTTGCGCTCCTTCAGGTTTTCCAGGATCCGGGGATCCGCGTCCTTGACAAAGACTCCGGGCCACAGGGTCCGCTCATCCAGGCAGCCCTGGGCATCCACAAAGTTCACAAAGGGCAGGCCGTTCTCCCGGCAGACCCGGTAGTCGTCCTCACCGAAGGCCGGCGCGATATGCACGATTCCGGTGCCGTCGCTCATGGTGACATAGTCGTCGCACACCACGTACCAGGCCCGCTCGTTTTTGCGCAGGGCCTTGCGGGTAAAATCAAAGAGCGGCTCATATTCCGTGCCTGCCAGCTTCTCGCCGGGCATCTCCTCCAGAATGGTGACCTGCTGCTCCCCGAACACCGCGGGGATCAGGGCCTTGGCCATGATGTAGATCCGTCCGTCCTCCGCCTGGAAGCGGGCATAGGTCTCATGGGCGTTGATGCACAGGCCCAGGTTGGAGGGCAGGGTCCAGGGGGTGGTGGTCCATGCCAGCAGGTAGGTGTTCTCCTGGCCCTTCACCGGGAAACGCACCGTGGCGGATGTTTCCTTCACGTTCTTGTACCCCTGGGCCACCTCGTGGCTGGAGAGGGCGGTTCCGCAGCGGGGGCAGTAGGGCACGATCTTGTGGCCCTTGTACAGCAGCCCCTTTTCATGGATCTTCTTCAGGCTCCACCACTCGGACTCGATGTAATTGTCCTCATAGGTGATGTAGGGGTTCTCCATGTCCGCCCAGAAGCCCACACGGTCGCTCATCTCTTCCCATTCCGTCTTGTACTTCCAGCCGGACTTCTTGCACTCCCTGATAAAGGGTTCGATGCCGTACTTCTCGATCTGGGGCTTGCCGTTGATGCCCAGCATCTTCTCCACTTCCAGCTCCACCGGCAGGCCGTGGGTGTCCCAGCCGGCCTTGCGGAGCACGTCATAGCCCTTCATGGTGCGGTAGCGGGGGATGAGGTCCTTGATGGAACGGGTGAGCACATGGCCGATATGGGGCTTGCCGTTGGCCGTGGGCGGGCCGTCATAGAAGGTAAAGGCCTCTGCGCCGTCCCGCAGGGCCATCATTTTCTTGAAAATGTCCTTCTCCTTCCAGAACGCAAGAACCTCCTCCTCGCGACCTGCAAAGTTCATGTCCGTGTCGACTTTCTTGTACATGGTCTTCCTCCTCTGAAAACTGGGAAATAAAAAAACTCCATCCCGATTGGGACGAAGTCAGTTCGCGGTACCACCCAAATTAGCGCCGGAAGGCGCTCACTTGATGCCGTAACGGGGCAGCCGTCCGGGCCTTGTCCGCCCGGCCGCTGGGCAGGTGATCTCCCGGACACTCCCTGACCGGAATCCCAGCTCCTCCGGCTCTCTTTGCAGGGGTCACGTCCCGGCGTCCTGCCTCAAACGCGTTTACGACCGGAATCATACCCGTTTTCAGATCATTTGTAAAGACTGGATTTTTTGGCTGTCGGCTGTTTGCCGCGGCATGGGCCTCCCCGGCGCCTCCCGCCTCCCAGGTTGCCTCTTGCATCAGGGTGTACAATGTTTCCTGCGGCAAGTGCCGACAAAACGTCTCCCGGAGGCAGTATGCAGACCACCCTCTTTGACAACGACTCCTCTTCCAACCGGCCCCTGGCGGACCGGATGCGGCCCCGGACACTGGATGAATTCATCGGGCAGGAACACCTGGTGGGAAAGGGCCGGCTCCTTCGCCGGGCCATTGAGGCGGACCGCATGTCCTCCTCCATCTTTACCGGCCCGCCCGGCTGCGGAAAGACCACCCTGGCCGGGATCGTGGCGGCGTCCACCCGCGCCGCCTTTGCCCGCCTGAACGCCGTCACCTCCGGGGTGGCGGACGTGCGCCGGGTCATTGACGAGGCCAGGGACCGCCGGCGGATGACCGGGCAGGAGACCTTCCTGCTGCTGGATGAGTGCCACCGCTGGTCCAAGGCCCAGAGCGACAGCATCCTGCCGGCCATCGAGCAGGGCACCGTCCGCTTCATCGGTTCCACCACGGAAAATCCCATGGTGTCCATGACGCCGGCCATCGTCAGCCGCTGCCGGGTCTTCCGCTTTGAACCCCTCTCCACCCGGGACGTCCTCACCGCCCTTCACAGGGCGCTCACGGATCCGCAGCGGGG
>OMRS01000095.1 GCA_900313545.1 uncultured Eubacteriales bacterium
GGACATCGAACGCGTCCGTGCTCTGCCGGGAACCCTGGTCATCGCCACGGCGCCCGCTGAAGATCCGGGGTTTGACTGTGCAAGCCGTATTTTTGCGCCGAAGCTCGGAATTGAAGAAGATCCGGTGACCGGAAGCGCTCACTGCATGATAGCCCCGTACTGGGCTTCGCGCCTGCACAGGAAGATGCTGCGCTGTCTTCAGGCCTCCCGCCGCTCAGGAATTCTCCTGGCGCGGATGGAGGGGGAACGGGTGAGGATTTCCGGAAAAGCCGTATTGTTTGCCAGGTGCGACATTCTGGAGGATCCGGAAAGCCAGGCGTGAAAAAAACATCGATAATCCTCTCCGCAAAACGGATGATTTGGGGGAGACAGAATACAGGGAGGCAGTCATGGATGTGACCGGTAACTTGGACAATACACTGGGCACTCAGGAAGCCAGGCAGCAGTTTCGCAATGAATACCACTCTTTTGTGCTGAAACAGTGCCAGCGCCAGTGCACCAGACCGGAAATGGTGGAGGACCTGGCGGACTATGTCATTTTGAAAACGGAGCACCAGTATCGGAACAAGCCGCTGCCGTACCGTTGTGAAGCCTATCTGGTCAGCCAGGTGTGTCTGGCATATGCCCGGTATGCGGACAACCCGGAGGCGCTTTCCAGTGTAGTGGGGCGGAACCGGCCTGTTTATGATCAGCCCCGCAGGGAAGATCCCGGAAGGGAGAAAACGGCGGAAGCAACGCCCTGGCAGGGTCAGGCGGGGGAGCCGGCAAAGGTGGATTCCCGCGGCCCGGAACCTTCCGTGACGGCAGATGTGCAGGTGCCGCAGATGCAAAGGGACCCCGCGGCGGAAACTCGCGAGGGCCGGATCCCGGGAAGCGTGCGCCGGCAGGCAGACGTCGGGAAGGCATCTGCGCAAATGCAGGAGCGGTCTTCGTTCGGGAGCCCCGTTCCGGCGGAAGTGCCCAGGCAGGAAGTAAGCTCATCGGCGAAAAAGCCCTGGTGGGAAGCCCCGGAGTGGAACAGCGCCCCGGCCATGGCGCCCCAGGGGCAGGCCCCGTATGCAGGCCCCGGACCGGTGCAGACACCCCGGCAGGAAGAAACCGCACAGACAAAGGAGCCCTGGTGGGAAACCCCGGAGTGGAACAGCGCCCCGGCCGCAGTACCTCAGCGGCCGGTCCGGCGCAGAACTTCTCTGACGACGGAAGCATCCCGGCAGGAGGTTCCGGGGGCGGATGCCGCTTGTGAGAAAGGCGCGTCGGCAAATATGCCCTTGTGGGAAGCCCCGGAGTGGAATGCAGCACCGGCCGCGACACCCCAGAGGGCGTCCCGTCGGAGGCATTCCGTTCAGGAACAGGCACCCATGCAGGAAGCCCCGGTGACGGTCGGCGTGCAGGAACAGGCGCCCCTGCAGGAAGCCCCGGTGACGGTCGGCGTGCAGGAACAGGCGCCCCTGCAGGAAGCCCCGGTGACGGTTGGCGTGCAGGCACAGGCGCCCCTGCGGGAAGTCCCGCCGGTCGAGGGCGCGCAGGTGCAGTTTCCGGAGGGCGCCGGCCGGCAGGAAGCCCCGACGGCCATGCAGCCTCAGCCGGAGGAGATGCAGATGGATGCAGCGCCGGTGGAGGCCCCGGCGGAGATGATCCCGCAGGAAGCAGCCGGAAAAGAGGCCGCCCAGGCGGCCCCGGAAGTAAAGATGGATGCGGTGAGCGAAGGGGGAGGGCGGGGCGACGCGCCGTCCCTTATGGCTGAACCCGCCGCTCCTGTGCAGGCGGAACCCCTGGTGCGGGAACCCGCGGCGGGGCAGATGGGCATGACCCCGGAAACGCTGGCTGCTGCGGTGGCTGCCGCGGTGGTTCAGGCCCTGGGAAGGTCGGCGCCGCCTGCAGTTGAAGCCCGGTCTCAGGAAATCCCGGCGGGCCGGAACGCAGAGGGACCGGCATTGCCGCTCAGGGAAAACGGGGCGCCGCCCGAAAGCGCCGCGACAAAGCCCGGGGAAACCGCAGCACCGGCTGCGCCGAAGCCGGAACAGAAGGCGAAGACGGTGGTGATGGAGGCAATTCTGGACGAGAACGATACCGAACTGTGGACGCCGGACTCCCAGAAGGAGACGACGGTACAGCATGTCAAACTGATCCGGAACCAGGCACCTCCGGAAGAGAAACGCCTGATTCCGCTGACTCTGCTCAATATGGTCCTGGGGATCGGCTCCGTAGCCGCAGTGATCTTCCTGTTGATGTGTCTGGACATTCTTCCCCGCGTTTTCTGATTGTCAAGGAGGAAAAGATAATGGATGAGATGAACCTGCGAAGGACATTTTTCGGAAAGCATTATTACAGGAATGAAGTCGACAGCCGGCTGGACAGCCTGAAGAACCAGCTTGAAAACCTGCAGAACAAACTGTCGGAACTTGAGCAGAGCCGGGATTCCATTTCCAGGGAGCGGGACGCGGGACTTGAACAGCTGGAGGAAACCCGTGCGCAGATGAACCGCCGTGAGGAGGAACTGACCCGGGAAGGCGAGGAGAAAATCCGGCTGCAGGGCGAAGAGATGCAGCGTCGGCTTCAGGCGGAAAAAGAGGCCTGGGGACAGGAAAAAAACGGTCTTGAACAGCGGATGCGGGACCAGTGCGGTGCCTGGGAGCAGGAGATGGCGCAGCTCAGGCAGAGCCAGGAGCAGGAGATGGCGCAGCTCAGGCAGAGCCAGGAGCAGGAAATGGCGCAGCTCAGGAGCATCCAGGAGAAGGAAAAGGGACAGCTTCTGGATGCCTGGCGCCGGGAAAGGGCGCAGATGCAGGAGGACAGGGCCCTGATGGAGGCCAGGTTCAAAGAGACGGAGGAAGCGGAACAGGAGCAGTGGGAACAGAAACTCGTGGCCCTGGAGCAGAGACTCCGCGGGGAGATGGCGGAAAAGGAGGGGGCTGCCTCGCAGATGCAGGCGGCCCTGCAGAAGGAAGGCGACAAGCTCCGGCGCCAGCTGGAGGAACGGAACCTCCGCATTGACACCCTGCAGAAGACATCCGCACAGCTGGAGACCATGGTGAGCGAGCAGAGCGAAAACCTGAGGCGCCTTGAACAGGAAGGCTCCATCCAGCGCATGGAAATCCAGAAGCTCAGAAGCTACGAGGACTACAAGAACGAGGCGGGACGGCTGGGCAGCGACGTTCTGCGAAGGGACAGCCAGATTGCGGAGCTGGAGGGCAGGCTGCAGGAAGCCCAGTCCGCCAGGGAGCAGGCGGAACGCAAGCTGGGCAATGCCAATTCGGTGATTGAACAGCTGCGCCGGGAACTGGAGGAAATCCAGTCCAAGCTTGACCGTGGAGAGGTGGAGATCGCGGAGAACCAGGCCAAGCGCATTCTGAGCGAGGCCCGCCTGCGCAGGCATAACCTGCTGAAGGAAGCGGAGGATGTCCGCAGCCGGATCCTGGCGGCGGCAAAGGCCACCTACTACTCCACGCTGCAGTTCAAGGTGACCATGGCGGAACAGTTCACGGATCTGGAACGCGAAATCGACAATTCCGTGGGGATCATCCGGCAGATTGAACTGCCCAGTGTGCCCCGGGATGCACTGGGAGCTGGAGAAGATGATGAACAACAGTGGTAAAGGGAGCCGGAGGAAGCTCAAGGGAGCGGCCCTGCTGATGCTGCTTGCCGCCCTGCTGCTTGGCGGGTGCGCACAGATCGAAACGGGCAGGGAATGGCTGACCCGCAAGACGGATGATCTCCTGGCCTCACCCTCGCCGACCCCCCTTCGCACCCTCATCACGCCGGAGCCGGAAATGACGGAGGAACCCTGTCCGGTTCTGAAGGGCGTCACCACCGATGAAAAGGTGGTTTCCCTGGTCCTGGAGGGATTTGCGGATCCCGAGACCACCGAAATGCTCCTGGGAGTGATCAAAAAACACCATGCCCGGTGCACCTATTTTGTCAGCGGCGTGGTGGCCAGCGAACAGGCGGAGACCATTCGGGCCTTTGCCCGTAACGGCGTGGAAATCGGCAACTACGGTCTGACGGGTGAGAAACGGCTTGAGAACCTGAACCCGCGCCGGACCGCCCAGGAATATGCCAGGGCCCAGGAGCTGATCAAAAACGCATCCCAGACCACCCCCACGCTGGCCCGCTGCAACGGCACCGTTTTGAAGAGGCACGTGCTGCAGGCGCTGACCGCAGCGGGAATCAGGGCGTGCGTGGAGCCGACGCTGTACATCAACCATCGCAGCTTTTCCGCCATCCAGGATGCCCAGACCTATGTCGGCAGCCTGGTGAGGGGCAGCATCATTTCCCTCAAGATGGGCCAGGAACTGGATTCGAGGGAATTTGGCGACAATCACATGGCCCTGGACGAGCGTCCCGCGGTGGACCCGTCCCCCGGGATCGCCGACGACTTTGGCCTGAGGACCAGACCGGCGACCTATGAGGGCCTGGTCAATGTGGTGGACTGGCTGCTGAGCGCCCTGGAGGAGGAGGGATTCTCCCTCGTGCCGGTGACGCAGCTGGCGAAGTATCAGAAGAATCTGATGGGGGAGCCCCGGCAGCTGGATGAGGAACTGGAAAGGGTTCTGGACACTTCTGCCTATACAAGGCCCTCCCTCAGCCGCGACCTGTCCTCTCCGGAACTGCACAAGGGTGCGGAAATCGACCTGTCAGGTTCTCTGGTGCTGGGCGGCGGAATCGTGGGCGGCCTGGAGGATTATCTGACCTTCCGCAGGACCTCCAATACCCTGTATCTGGACGGCATTGAAGCCGTCTATGCCAGCGGAGCCTCGACGGAGGGCATGCTCAACGGCACGGCTTCCTTTGAAACGGAGGCGGGACGCAAGACGCTTGAGGAGCTGCTTGAGGAGCGCAAGCCCCGCCGGGTGTACCTCATGTGTGCGCCCCAGTATCCCAATCAGTATTCCCTGCCGGTGTACACGGAGAATGTGAAGGTGCTGATCTACCGGATCCGCACGATGATGCCGGATATTCAGGTGGTGGTTCTCAGCACGCCGCCGGGAGTCAAGGACCGGATTTCCTCCCTGAGCAACTGGCAGATTTTTGACTACGACCTGAACCTGGCGAAGATGTGCCTCCAGTACGGGATCCCCTTTGTGGACGTGGCCTGTGCGCTGCGCGACGCGGACGGGGACCTGCCCAGGGAGTACTGCATTGATCCTGAGGGTTCAGGCACCTATTTGAGTGACGAGGGCTGCGATATCTTTATTCGCTGCCTGATAGAACACGTTCCTTGACGGGCGGAGAAGACAGACATGTTTGGAAAGAAAAAGAATCTGCGTATCGAAGATGCCATGATCAGGCAGATGGGCGACAGGCGACTGCTCAGCCATGTTCCTGATCCCAGCGGACAGCGCAGGAACAATGACCGCCGGGACAACCGGGAAAACGATGAATCCAGGCCCCAGTATGCACGGTACGCGGGAAGACGCTTCCTGATTTCCACAGATGTCCTTCTGCACTATGCCAAGGAGGGACAGGAGAAACGCACCGGCGTGATCCGGGGGCAGTCCGTGGACGTGTCCCAGACGGGCATGTGCATTGACGTGCCGATTGAAACCGACCTGTCCATGTTGAGTCAGGGGCAGAAAGTGGACCTGGATTTCCGCCTGAAGCCCGGCATGATGCAGGAGGGCACGGAGAAGCACTACCGCATCGATGCGGAGGTGATCCGCGTCTGGCAGGACCGGCATCAGGTGGCGGTGCATTTCAATGAGACCCTGTATGAAAACCGGGGCAAGACCGTGGATACCTTTCTGTTCACCCTGTCCATGGCCTTCCTGTTCATGGTTGCCCTGATCATTCTGCTCATGCGTGTGGAGAGCATCCACAATTTCCGCAGCAACATGGTGCTTTACGGCTACTCCATCATGGCGGCCGTATTCCTGCTGACCCGGTATTTCTTCGGCATGCTCTACAGGCCGATACCGATTAATCCGGACTACACCCCGTCGGTGACCGTAGTGATCCCCTGCTTTAATGAGGAGACGTGGATCCGAAGGACGATCCTGTCCTGCATCGACCAGGACTACCCGGTGGACAAGCTGGACATCATCATCGTGGATGACGGTTCGACGGACAAATCGGCAGAGGTGATTGAGGGAACCATCGAGGACCTGATCCGCACGGAGTCCCGTTACCTGATCCGGGAGAGGGTCCGTTTCTTCAAACAGAAGTACAACCAGGGCAAGCGGGAGGCCATGGGCGTGGGAATCCGCAACTGCCGCACCGAGCTCATCGCCTTTGTGGACTCGGACAGCTTCCTGGAGCCGGATGCCATCCGGAACCTGGTGCAGCCCATGCAGGATCCCATGATGGCGGGGGTCACGGGCCGTACGGATGTGGCCAACACCTATACCAATCATCTGACCCGCATGCAGAGCGTGCGCTATTACATCTCCTTCCGCGTCATGAAGGCGGCGGAAAGCTATTTTGACTGCGTCATGTGCCTCTCCGGCCCCCTGTCCGTCTATCGGATCGAGGCGGTCCGCGAGGTCTTCGAGGAGTGGCTGCATCAGCAGTTCATGGGGCAGAAGGCCACCTTCGGCGATGACCGGAGCCTGACCAACTTTGTGGTGAAGAAACACCGGACCTATTATCAGGACACGGCCATCTGCAATACCATCGTGCCCAACCGGCACAAGGTGTTCCTGCGTCAGCAGATGAGATGGAAACGCTCCTGGCTGAGGGAATCCATGAAGGCGGGAGGATTCATCTGGCGCAAGGAACCGTTCATGGCGATCTCCTTCTATGTCGGACTGCTGATCCCCATGGTGGCGCCGCTGATCGTGATCTACAACCTGTTCTATATTCCCCTGACCCGCCATATTTTCCCGACGACCTTCCTGCTGGGACTGCTGATGATGTCCCTGATGATGAGCTTTGCCCAGCTGATTCTGAAAAAGAGTACCCTGTGGGCCTACGGACTGCTGTTCTGCCTTTACTATGAGTGTGTGCTGCTTTGGCAGATGCCATGGGCGTGGCTGACCTTCTGGGTATCCAACTGGGGAACCCGCGGAGGCGGAAAGCAGAAGGAACAGAAGGGGAAGAAGAAAAAAAAGGAGATCGGGAAGGCAAAAGCGGACGTGAGCGAGGGAGGCGAAGGCGTTGTCCAGAAAGAGGCCTGATCCAGAGGCCAGAGTCCTCCGGCACAACATCTGGAAAGTGATCCGTACGATTCTGCAGCTGGTGATTATCGTCGTGGTGGTACACCGTGTGGTTACGGTGGCTTTGACCCCTTTGGATGAGGCAAAGCAGGGGCATCCCACCGCGATGACCAGTTCCGCCGACCTGGCCTGGATGAACGGACTTGCGCGTTCCGTGGAGTTCCCCAAACGCACGGACGGAAGCACTTTTATCGCCATTTCCTACAACGGCCTGATGCCCGGTGAGAAGCTGCACAGCTCCATTGTCAGCGTTTCCTCCTATGAGGAGCAGCTCAAGGCCCTGCACAATTCGGGTTATGTGACCATCAGCCAGCAGGATGTGCTGAACTTCTACAATGCGGGGGTGCCGCTGCCCAACAAGGCCATGTTGCTCATCTTTGAGGACGGCATCTACGAGACCATCGAGCTGGCGGAGCCTGCCCTGAGGGAATTCAACTATCTGGCCACCGAATGCTCCTTTGCGGAAATGCTCAAGACGGAGGGGCACCGGTACATGACCATGGAGGAAATCCGCAAGCTGAACAACAACACCTACTGGGAGAATGGTTCAAACGGTTTCCGCCTGAAATACATCAACGTGTTCGACCGCTGGGCGAACTATTACGGACACATCGAGACCGATGAGTACCAGGAGATCCACAAGTATCTCCGGCGCGACTACAATCATTACCTCATGGACTTCCTGCGCGATGAGAACCGGGTGCGCCAGGAAAGCGAGGATGAGATGAAGGAGCGCATCCGCAAGGACTATGACCTGATGGAATCCTATTACCGGGAGGCGGTGGGCTATGTGCCCACGCTGTATGTGCTCATGCACAGCAACACCCGGGCCTACGGCAATGATCCCCTGGTTTCCCTGGAGAACGAGGAGAACATCAAGCGGGTCTTCGGACTCAACTTCAACCGTCAGGGAACCTGCATCAACGAGCGTGAGTCCGGACCGTATGACCTGAGCCGCCTGCAGTCGCGCAGCTACTTTTCCACCAATCACCTGATGATGCGCATCTGGGATGATACGGCGGATGATGTGACCTTCGTGGTGGGAGACCAGAAGGAAGCCGATGGCTGGCGCATTAACGGCGGTGTGGCGGAATTCAAGGATGACCGCCTGATCCTGACGACCTGTCCCTACGGGGAGGCGGTCATGCGAAGGAAGGATTTCTCCGCCCAGGACGTGGACATGACCGTGACGATGGAAGGCAATGTCATGGGATGCCAGAGCGTGGTGCTGCGGGCGGATGAGGAAGGCCGCGGCGTGGAGGTGGCGCTGGAAAACGGCGTGCTCATCGTGCGTGACCAGGGGAGGGTCCTGGAGTCGAAGTCCCTGCTGGAAATCGACGGAGGCCCCTTTGTCTCCGAGGAGGAAGAGCAGCTGGAGGGCCTGATTGCCCTGCAGAACGCCATCATCAAGTGGGACAAGGATCAGGTGAAGGTGGAAAAGGCCCGTGCGCGCCTCGATGAACTGATGACCAAAAGGGCGCCGTCCATTCCGGAGGGAGGGACTCCCTATATCCCTGAGCACGAACTGTCCGAGCGGGACAGCCGGACGCTGAACATCCTGCTTCAGGGCGGAGAACTGACCGTGACCCTGGGCGATGCGGTGATCTTTGAAAAACTGCGGGTCAGCTCCACCGGGTCCGGGCTGGAATTTCATGCCGGTGTCTGGAAGGAAACGGAACGCTACAGCCAGACCAACCTGGCAGACGATGTGTATGATGCGGTCTTCATCCGGCCCAGGATCCGCGTGCCGGGAGAAGAGAAGGAACTGTACAGCTACACCAGCTTCCTGGATGAAACCAGGAGCGGTGCACAGGGACTCTTTGGAAAGGTTGTCCGGTCTGTGGAGAAGATCTTCTGATCCGGCGGAGCACGCGGGAAACAGGAGAAAAAGGAAAGGAACCATCGATGAAAGGTATTGCTAAGCAGCTGCTGACGTCATGCATCCTGCTGGTGTTTATCCTGGGCTGTGTGTTTGCAGGATTCTATGTACTGGATCATCCGGTCAGCCTGCCCTTCAGCAGACAGTATCATGCGGTCACGCTGCCGCCGGGGACCCCGATTCCCGCAGGCACGCCGGCGCCGACGGAAGTGCCGGCCAGCATGGTGGAACCCCTCTCCCAGGTGAGGACCTGTGAAGAGGCGGTCAGCTTCATCTTTGCGGGGGTCCCGGAAAGCCAGGAGCTGGAAGCGCTGCTCAAGGTGCTGGAGGGAATCGAGGGCCGGGGCGTGTTTCTGGTGTCCCGGTCGGACCTGGAAAAGAAACAGGAGGGGGTTGCACGCATTGCCGGTGCGGGTCATGAACTGGGAATGCTTGTTCAGCAGGGAGAATTTGACAATGATCTGACGACCGGTCTGGCGGCGCTTTCCGAAATGGAGGAGCAGCTGCACGCCCTGGGCGTTCAGGGCAAGCCGGTTCTCATGCAGTACTACGGAAAGGCGGACAGCTTTACCCGCAAGCTGGCGGGCGCGGGCGGCTATCTGCTGGTCCAGCCCGGACGGGAAATGGCCCGGGTGGAAAGCTCGCGCTCGAACAACGCGGCACAGGTGCTCCAGCATGAATTCCCGGAGGACCGGGGGGTGCTTCAGCGGGGTGAACTGGTGCTCTTCCGCACGGGAACCTTCCGTGCCGGAAGCAGCGTGCTGCCGGAGCTCGTGCTGAAGGTGGCCACAGAGCGAAACGTCTATCCGGTCAAGAGCGTCCGCGACATTCTGGCCAATGAGGGGGCGTGCTATACCTATCCCCTGCCTGAAAAGGACATCCTGCCCCAGGTGAAGGGAAAGATCCATGCGGGACAGCTGAAGGAGGACCTGATGGAGGTGGCCTCCGAGCGCTATATCGGCATCGACTGGGTGAGCAATCTGGGGATGCTGCCCGGATTCAACGGAAGTGAAGTCTCGAAACTGGATCACAGGGGAAGGGTGAAGGGCGCGGATAACCAGGTGTTCCTGACCTTTGACGACTGGGGCACTGACGTGTCCATCACCAGACTGCTGCGGATACTGCGCAAGTACAATGCGAAGGCCACTTTCTTTGTCCGCACCCAGTATGTGCCGATCAACCCCAACCTGCTGCGGGGCATTGCGGCGGAGGGACATACCATCGCCAGCCATACGTGCCACCAGCTGCCCCTCTCGCATGACAGCAACGGGAAGGGCTTCAGGTACGTGGAGATCACGGACGAGGAAGCGGTGGAGCTGGGGAAGGATCTGGACCTTGCCTATAATGAGATGGCTTCCATCGTGGGGGACATGCATCACGGGAACCTTCCCTCCCTGTCGACACTGTTCCGTCCGCCGACGCTGGCGGTGAGCAAAAAGGGGATGCAGGTGGTCTTCGACCACGGACACAGCTACTGCGTGTCCGGAACGTATACCACGCAGGACTACAAGGCCACTTCCGCGGAAAGCCTGATGAGATCGATGGCGGTACACACATCAAACGGCGCGATTCTCATCATGCATATGACCGAAAACAGCGCCTACACGGCGGAGGCGCTGGAGATGTACCTCAAGAAAATGACCAAGGAACATCCGGAATACAGATTTGTGGGACTGGATGAGGTGCTCAGCGACAGTCAAAGCCGGCTGAGCCCCTTCTGAGCGGTTGCTGAATTGTCACAAGGCGCAGACAAAAGAGGCTGCAGGGGAAAACCTGTGGTATAATATCCGGCAGAAAGGGTCTGGCTGGAAGTACCTCATTATTCCCCATCCGATACGCTTTCCCCCATTTGGAGGAGCTCCCCCGGGAACGAATCCGGGCAGAATTGAAGGAGGATATGAGGAATGGCATCAAGTCCAGAATCCAGAGATGCTGTGAAACGGATCCTGCTGGATCTTCGACCCTATCTCAACGAAAGGCAGAAGCGCCTGCTTTACGGCAGCGCGGCAGCGGCGCTGGGCTATGGGGGGATGGCCTTTGTCAAGGAGGTCACCGGTTCTGCAAGGGGAACCATCCGCTCCGGAATGGAGGAACTGGCAGCTTCCGGGACTGACGGGGATCAGAAACAGTCCCGCGTGCGGCGCAAGGGCGCAGGACGCAAGGGCGCATGCGAAAAGTATCCCAATCTGCATGAGGTTCTCGAGAAGATCATCCGCAGGAGCGGCGAAGGAAATGAGGTTCCGCTTTCCTGGACGACCATGAGTCTGCGCAAAATGGACGAGGAGCTCCGTGCAGAAAAAATCAATGTCAGCCTGAATGTCATTTCAAGGGAACTGGAGACTTTGGGATACAGCAAGACCCTGAACCGGAAAACGACGCTCTCCGGGCGGGATATCTCTGAGAAGGAGGTTCAGTTCCGTCTGATCAACCAGACGGCATCGGACTTCCTGGCCGCGGGAGAACCTGTGGTCTTTCTGGATACTCTGGATCAGCATGCCATTGAAAGGGACGGGCCGGGCGTGCAATGGGCGGCACTGGACGCCGGACTGGACCCGCGGGAAACGGCGGGGGAAAGTCTCAGACAATGGTGGCTGCGCATTGGAAAGCGGGATTTTCCGGAGGCGAAAAAGCTGTATGTGGTCTGCAATGGCGAGGGAAAACGGGTCAACCGCGGCAAGCGCAGCGAGCTGATTGTTCAGGCGATGGCAGAGGAGGAAAAGCTGGACATCCTGGTTTCCCTTTTTCCTTCCGGCACAACCAGATGGAACCGGATTGCCAGCCGGCTTTTGTGCGGTATCTCAAAGGACGGTCAGCAGCCCCGCATCCTCGATGTGACCGCATATGGCATGAGACCGGAGACGACGGCTTCAGGGGCGGAAAAGGCGGAAAGGAAGGCGCAGCTTCAAAAGACCATCGAGGCTGTCTCTGCGAAGAAGCCATGGAACCAGTTGATTGTGGCAGGATACTGAAACACCCGAAGAACGTGGCCGTGACAACGGCGCAAACAGAAGGAGGAGTGCCAATGATCAAGGATTTTGAATGGAAGGGTGCCGAAGACAAGGAGAAGCTCAGCGAGGAGATCCGGAAGCTGAGAGAACAGCTGCTGGGACAGCAGCAGCAGATCCGGGACAAGAAACTGCCCATTCTTGTGCTGATTGAGGGATGGGCGGCTGCCGGAAAGGGAAGCCTGATCAATGAACTGATCCGGGAGATCGATCCCCGGTTCTACAACGTGACTTCTCCCGCGATCATTCCGGAGGAGGAGATGCGCTATCCCTTCCTGTATCCTTATGCCACCGCGATTCCTGAAAACGGAAAGATCATGTTCCTGGATTCGGGCTGGATGGAGAACACGGTGTGCAAGCTGCTGCACCGGGAGATCACCCGCCAGGAATACAAAAAGCGCATGCGCATGATCAATGAGTTTGAGCGCCAGCTTCGTGACGGCGGTTATCTTGTGCTGAAAATCTTCCTGCATATTCCCCGCAAGGACCAGAGGGAACGCATGGAAGGGCTGCTGTCAGACCATGACACCGCATGGCGGGTTTCTCCCCTGGACCTGTGGCAGAACCGGGAATATGCCATCTTTGAAGAAGCCTATGACGAGTTCATGGAGAAGACCAACAAGACGATTCACTGGCATGTGATGGATGGCCGCCGCAAGAAGCTGGTCGTCCGGGATGCCCTGAAGCTGCTGGTGCGCAAGGTGGATACGGCGCTGAAGAACGGCAGATATGTGGGCGATCCCTTTGATGAGGACTTCCCGCTGCTCAAGATGCCCAAACTGAAGGATGTGGATCTGAGCCCGACGATCGGGGAAGAGGAGTACCGCAAGGAACTCAAGAAGCTGCAGAATCGCCTGGGCGAGCTGCACAACACCATCTATCGTCTCAAGATCCCGGTCATCCTCTGCTATGAGGGCTGGGACGCGGCCGGCAAGGGCGGCAACATCCGCCGGGTGGCCAGCCCGCTGGATCCCAGGGGCTTTGATGTATGGCCCATTGCCTCGCCGGAGCCCCATGAGCTGAACCGCCAGTACCTGTGGCGGTTCTGGACGCGGCTTCCCCGGACCGGACACGTGTGCATCTTTGACCGCACCTGGTATGGACGGGTGATGGTGGAGCGTCTTGAGGGCTTCTGCAGCGAAAAGGACTGGAAGCGGGCCTACAACGAGATCAATGAATTCGAGCGCCAGCTGACCGACTGGGGCGCCGTGGTGCTGAAGTTCTGGATCCACATCGACCAGCAGGTCCAGCTGGACCGCTTTACCGAGCGGCAGAACACGCCGGAGAAACAGTGGAAGATCACGGATGAGGACTGGCGCAACCGCGAGAAGTGGCCCCTCTATGAGGCGGCGGTGGACGAGATGATCCGCAAGACCAGCACGGAAAACGCCCCCTGGCACATCATCGAATCCAATGACAAGCGGTATGCCCGCATCAAGGTGCTGCGCATTGTCATCGATGCTCTGGAAAAGGCCTGCGAAGAATATCTGGACAGGCTGCTGGAGTAGGATATCAGAAAACAACATGCACCCGGGAGAGATATTCTCCCGGGTGCGTTCTTATGTGCGGGGGCGGTCCCGGCGAAAGAGCCGACAAAGGGGCCGGGCCCTGGGGACGGGCGGATCAGGTCAGGTACCTGGGGGGCTTCATGATGTGAACATCCTTCATCCTCGGGTGTTTCCTGCGATGCCGGATGATGCCGCAGATGACAAGCAGGGCGAGAAGAAGGATTCCGGCGGGCGGAACCAGCAGGTCCCAGGTGAAGCGGGGGAAGGGATTCTCATCGGCAGCGGTGTAGGCTTCGATCTGCTCCAGGGTCGGCGGGGCATTCTCTCTGGCGGCGATGGAACGCGTGGCCACCAGGTCGTATTGGGCGCTTCCCCGGTTGGCAGAGTAGAAGGTAAGCACGCCCATGACATCGCCCACATTGATGGGCGCCCGGAATTCACGGGTCCAGCTGACAGAGGAGACCTGAGAAAAGTTGTCCCTCAGGAAACTGATGTTGTCCCTGCGGCCGACGATGGTCATGTCCTTGGATTCGTCCTGGGCGCGGATGCCCAGGACGAGCTCTCCGTGATTGGAATCATTCAGGTCAAAGCCGGCGACTTCGATGACCCGGGGGTCCTCGGCGTAGAGAGCTTCCGGGGTAATGGACTCGATCTGCGTAAACCCGTAGCGGAAGAGTTTGGCGGTGTCCGTCCATCGTCCGGAGCGGGAGGAATAGAGAACCACGGAGATCAGCTCGATGCCGCCCCGCTTGGCCGCACCGATAAAGCAGTAGCCGGCCTTGTTGGTCATGCCGGTTTTGATGCCGATGCAGTCCGGGAAATAATAGTCGCTCTCAGGGTCCAGAATCAGGGTGCCGCCCACCAGCGTGCGGGCGGGATGGCCGGTGCGGTTGTCGGGTCCGGTGGCCGGCATATTGTAGGTGTTGCTCCGGACAATGCTGCGGAAAGTCTCATTGTGCATGGCCGTGCGGGCGATGACGGACAGGTCCCGGGCCGTGGTGTAGTGGTTGGGATCATGAAGGCCGGCGGCATTGGTGAAATGGGTGCTGCCCGAGCAGCCCAGCATGGCTGCAGTGGAGTTCATGAGGTCTGCGAAGGCGGATTCGCTTCCGGAAATGTGCTCGGCCAGGGCATAGGCGCCCTCGTTGCCGGAGCGTACCAGGGTGGCGGAAATGAGGTCCAGGATGTTGATCTCTTCACCGACGGAAATGGGAATGGTCTGGTATCCCCGGGGGACGGAGGCAAGGGCCTCCGAAGAAACGGTCACCACGTCATTCTCAAGATCCGCCATCTGCAGGGCGATGTAGGCGGTGAGCATCTTGGTGGTCGAGGCGGGGTACATGACCTCATCCGCGTTTTTTTCAAAGAGGACATCCCCTGATTCCGCCTCAATCAGGATGGCGCTGCGCGCATAGAGCATCTCTGGGTCCAGCAGTTCCGGATGACGTTCATCCCATTCAATGGCTCCGGGAGGAAGCGTCGGGGGAATAAAGACGTCTTCGGGATCCTCCGGGGATTCCGCGGGGGAAGAGGCGGACAGGCACAGCAGCATCATGCACAGCAGCAGCGCAAACAGTCGTTTCAGGCGTCTCCCCCCTTTCTAGAGCCCAGTAAATCCATGATAAACGAGGGTAACTATAGCACTTTTAGAAAAAAATGTACAGCAAGGCGGCACAAACCGGCAGTCCAATAGCTTCCATCTCTCTCAAATGTATGCGGCTGAAGGAATGCGTTTCTGAGCATCGTCGCTTTCACCAACGTAAACATACTGCCGTCCCGTCTCATCGTCTCGTCCAAACAGAAAATATACTCCTGGTGGGTGTAGCGCCGGCAAATCCCTACAATCCTTCAACTGTATTCTTTGGATCCTATAAGAGTTGCAGTTCCAGTTGGAGAGTGTAGCAATGCAGCGGCCATTAAGAAAGCCATCCATATAGTATAAATCTACTTTTTCCCTAATTGAGCCATAGCGATGCATCTCCTTTTACACCATGCATATGTATCAATTATTATATCAAAACAGGAGCGTGTTTGCACTCCTATTTATTAACCTTCTCTCACAATTCCCGTGACGCAATTCCTGTATGATGATTAAAAATTCTTACACACTCA
>OMRS01000103.1 GCA_900313545.1 uncultured Eubacteriales bacterium
CCATCTGCTCCCGGGGAGAAGACAGACAAAAGTAGCCCTGAGCCATCATGCCTCAGGGCTACAGGCTTTGGCGGAGGGCTGAAGTGTGAGGACTCTCCGCTGAAAGGGGCTATGAAGGAAAGTCAGGAGGAGAGGGAGAAGGTTCGGAGCCAGTCGTCGACTTCCGCCGCCGCCGCACGTCCGTCGGCGATCGCGCGGACGACCAGGGACTGGCCGTTGCGCATGTCTCCCGCTGAGAACAGCTTTCCGGAAACATGATGGGTGTTGTCCGGGGGAAGCAGGCGTCCTTTGAAATCCGCCTCCAGGGAGAACTCAGACAGCGTTCGCTCTTCACATCCGATGAACCCGGCAGCGATGAGGAGCAGATCGCAGGGAAGCGTGGCGTCAGACCCCGGGACGGACTCCATTTTCCCGTCAGGGGAGCGCATGAGGCGAACCGTGGTCAGAGAGGTGATCTCGCGGGACTCGTTCATTTCGATGCCCCTGACGGTGGTTTCATAGAGGCGGGGATCCGTTCCCTGAACCGATATGGCTTCGGTCTGTCCGTAATCGGTGCGCAGGGTCCGGGGCCATTCGGGCCATGGATTGCCCGGGAGACGCTCAGAAGGCGCGGCGGGCATCATCTCCAGCTGGAGGACGGACGCGCAGCCCTGCCGCAGCGCTGTGCCCACACAGTCATTGCCTGTATCGCCGCCGCCCACCACGACGACATGTTTTCCGCGGGCAGAGATGGAGGGGGCGGTGCCGGAGAGAACCGAAAGGGTGGAGGAGGTCAGGTAGGAAACGGCGAAGTGGACCCCGCGAGCCTCCGGGGGAACCGAGGGAAGGGGCCGGGGACGGCGCGCGCCGCCGCACAGCACAATGGCATCAAAATCATCAAGTGCCCGGGAATCCGCTTCCGTGCCTGTCATGAAGGAGATCCCCTCTGCTTCCATCAGCTCAATGCGCCGCCTGACGACGGACTTGGGCAGCTTCATGTTGGGAATGCCGTACATGAGCAGCCCGCCGGGCAGATCCGCCCGTTCGATGACCGTGACGGTGTGCCCCGACTGGTTGAGACGGTCCGCGCAGGCAAGACCCGAGGGACCGCTGCCCACCACCACGATGCGGCAGCCGGTGCGAAGAACGGGAATTCTTGGCTGAATCCAGCCGTTTGCAAAGCCGGTCTCGATCAGATACAGCTCATTGTCCCGGTTGGTGACACCATCATCCGCCAGGTTGCAGGCTTTTTCGCACAGGGCAGGACAAACCCTGCCGGTAAACTCCGGGAAGGGAGCGGTGATCAGAAGACGCTCGAGCGCCTCCTTTTCATGGCCGCGGTACAGCAGGTCGTTCCACTCGGGAATCAGGTTGTGCAGCGGGCACCCGTAGCCCGACTGGCAGAAGGGGACGCCGCAGTCCATGCAGCGGGAAGCCTGGCAGTGGCGCAGCTCCGGGGAAAGAGGGGTATGCAGGTCCATAAAGTCTGAGAGCCTGTCCCGGGGATCCCTGAAGGGATTTTCACCTCTGGGAACCTCGAGAAATCCGGTGGGTTTTCCCATGGTATCACACCTCCTTCAGGAATGCCCTGTATTCATCGGAAATGACCGTTTTGAACCTGGGCAGGTACTGATCAAAGGAACGGAGAATCCTGCCAGCGATCTTCGAGCCGGTCTTCTGCTCGTGGAGCTTCAGGAGGTGCCGCAGTTCCTCCATCCCGGCGGCGACGCGGGGATAGGCCTTGACATGGGCGTTGTTCAGGCGGGAGGAGAGGCTGTTGTCCTCGTCCAGCACCCAGACGATCCCTCCGGACATGCCGGCGGCGAAGTTGTCGCCGACCGGCCCCAGCACCACCACGCGCCCCCCGGTCATGTACTCGCAGCCGTGGTCACCTAGACCCTCAACCACGGCCCATGCGCCGGAATTGCGCACGGCGAAGCGCTCCCCGGCCATGCCTGCGATGAAGGCATATCCGCCGGTGGCGCCGTAGAGTGCCACGTTGCCGATCAGGGTGTCCTGCGGACGCCAGAGACTGTCCACCGGGGGACAGATGGCCAGCGTGCCGCCGGAAAGGCCTTTGCCCAGGTAGTCGTTGGCTACGCCAAAGAGGGTGATTTCCTGCCCGGAGGACAGAAAGGCACCGAAGGACTGCCCGCCGCAGCCCTGGGCCTGAATGGACCTGTGCCCTTTGAGCAGGGTGCCGAAGGCCCGGTCGGTGGTCATCAGGTGGACATGGTCCTGGAACAGGCGGGCGTCCGTGCGCTCGTTCAGATGGAAGTCGTGCCTGGCCTCAGGCAGGAAGTGGGTGTTTCTGGAAAAGCCGATGAGGTCGGACAGATCCAGCGGGGAACCTGGCTTGACCTTCAGCAGGTCGCTGCGGCCCACCAGCTCATCCACCGTCCTGGCGCCCAGTCCCGCCATGATTTCCCGAAGCTGCTCCGCGATAAAGAGCATGAAGCGTTCCACATATTCGGGTTTGCCGGTGAAGCGTCTGCGCAGTTCCGGGTTCTGGGTGGCAATGCCGA
>OMRS01000236.1 GCA_900313545.1 uncultured Eubacteriales bacterium
AGGGACGGCTGCGGCGGCGCTACCGGCTCGTCGAAGTCCCACACGAGGGACTCGATAGAGGAATGCGGCTCCGAGGTCCAGAAGGGCAATGCCCCCGAGGAGCGCAAGCTCCAGCGCCTCTTCCGCAACCCCGCGGCCACGCGCCTCATCCGCCGCTGCAATGACTTCGGCGCGGGCGGCGTGTCCGTGGCCATCGGGGAGCTGGCCGACGGGCTGAACATCTGTCTGGACGCCGTGCCCCGCAAATATGAGGGCCTCGACGGCACCGAGCTGGCCATCTCGGAAAGCCAGGAGCGCATGGCCGTGGTGGTCGCCCCGGAGGACGCCCCCCGGTTCCTGGAGCTGGCGGCGCAGGAGAACCTGCAGGCGGTGCAGGTGGCGGAGGTGACCCGTCAGCCGCGCCTGGTGATGACCTGGCGGGGACGGACGATTGTGGACATCAGCCGGGAATTCCTCAGTTCCAACGGCGCCAGCCGCAAAACGGACATCGCGCCGGAGGCGGCCAGGGTGCCCGCGCCGCAGAAGATCCCCGACTCCTTTGAAAAGGGCCTCATGGAACTGGCCGGGGACCTTCGGGTCTGCTCCCGCCAGGGGCTGTGTGAGCGCTTTGACTCCACCATCGGGGCGGGGACGGTGCTCATGCCCTTTGGCGGCGTGCACCAGCTGACCCCCGCACAGGCCATGGTCCAGCGGATCAGCCTGGAGCGGGGCACGACCCGGGACTGTTCCCTCATGGCCTGGGGCTTCAGGCCCGAAATCAGCGCCCAGAGCCCCTATCACGGGGCCTATCTGGCGGTGGTGGAATCCGTCAGCCGCCTGATCGCCTCCGGCGCGGGGGACAGGGAGATCTACCTGACCTTCCAGGAGTATTTTGAAAAGCCCGGAACCAGCCCCCGCCGCTGGGGACAGCCCCTGGCCGCCCTGCTGGGCGCCTTCCGGGCCCAGATGGACCTGGGCATTGCGGCCATCGGGGGAAAGGATTCCATGAGCGGCTCCTTTGAGCAGCTGGATGTGCCCCCCACGCTGGTGTCCTTTGCGGTGAGCACCGCCAAAGACAGCGACATCCTGTCACCCGAACTGAAGGGGGCGGGCCATCCGCTGGTGCTCCTGATGCCGGAGGTGGAGGAAAGCGGGCTGCCCAGTGCTGCCTCCCTTCAGGAAATCCGGGAGCGCGTGCGCGCGCTTGCCCGGGAGGGGAAGGTCCTTGCGGCCTGCACCCCGGGACCCGGCGGCATTGCCGTGGCCCTGGCGCAGATGGCCCTGGGCAATGCCCTCTCCGTGAGGATCGATCCCTCCGTGCCCCTGTCCACCCTCTTTGGGGAGCCCGTGGGCGCCATGATCCTGGAGCTTCGGGACATGGAGCCCGGAATGACCCTGCTGGGAACCACCGGCAGGGAGGACAGGCCCGTTCTCACCTGGCGTGAGGAGACCCTGGCGCTGCCCGAGTGGCTCCTTCGCAGCCGGCAGAGGCTGGAGGGCGTATATGCCACCTGTCCCGCCGGCAGCGGGCAAACCCTGGAGCGGATGCTGTCCGCATGGCCGGGCATGCCCGAGGCGGAGGCGGGGCCCTTCGTGGATGCCCCGGCCGCGTCCTGGCCGTCCCCGGCCCTGCGCACGGCGCGCCCCCGGGTGCTCATCCCGGCATTTCCGGGCACCAACTGCGAGGTGGACAGCGCCCGCGCGGTGGAGGCGGCCGGTGCCGAGGCCTGCATCCAGGTGATCCGCAACCTGACCCCGGAGGACATCGCCCGCAGCGTGGAGCGCTTTGCCGCGCAGATCGACGCGTCGCAGGTGATCTTCATTCCCGGCGGCTTCAGCGGCGGGGACGAACCTGACGGCAGCGCCAAATTCATCACGGCCTTCTTCCGCAACGACGCCGTGCGCGAGGCGGTCACGCGCCTGCTCGAGGAGCGGGACGGCCTGATGTGCGGCATCTGCAACGGCTTCCAGGCCCTCATCAAGCTCGGGCTGGTGCCCACGGGCAGGATCACGGAGACGGATGAGCATTCGCCCACCCTGACCTTCAATACCATCGGGCGCCACCAGAGCCGCATCGTGCGCACCCGGGTGGCCAGCAACCGCAGCCCCTGGCTGCAGCTGACGCAGGTCGGGGAGATCTACTCGGTGCCGGTCAGCCACGGCGAGGGCCGCTTCCTGGCGGATGAGGCCACGCTTTCGGCCCTGGCCGCGTCGGGACAGATCGCCACCCAGTATGTGGACCTGGAGGGCAGGCCTTCCATGGATATTCGCTTCAATCCCAACGGGAGCCTGTGGGCGGTGGAGGGAATCACCAGCCCCGACGGCCGGGTGATCGGCAAAATGGGCCACAGCGAACGCGTTGCCCCGGGACTGTACCGCAATGTGCCCGGAGTCTATGACATCCGGATGTTTGAATCGGCTGTGAAGTATTTCCGCAAATAAGGAGAGGACAGATGGAATACCGTTCCGATATCGAGATTGCCCAGAGCTGCACGCTGCAGCCCATCTGGGAGATTGCCCGCCGCGCCCATGTGGAGGAGCGCTATGTGGAGCCCTACGGCCGCTACAAGGCCAAGATCGACCCGGCGCTGATCCGGGAAACCTCCCGCAGGCCCGGGAAGCTGGTGCTGGTGACCGCCATCACCCCGACCCCCGCGGGCGAGGGGAAGACCACCACGACCATCGGACTGGCGGACGGCCTGCGCCGCATCGGCAAGGAGGCCACCGTGGCCCTGCGGGAGCCCAGCCTGGGCCCGGTGTTTGGCGTCAAGGGCGGCGCCGCCGGCGGCGGCTATGCCCAGGTGGTGCCCATGGAGGACATCAACCTGCATTTCAC
>OMRS01000115.1 GCA_900313545.1 uncultured Eubacteriales bacterium
ACCGTCCTGATGGTCGGGGCCTATTCCCTCCGCTCGGAACGGCTGACCGGCAATGTCCGCACCTCCGCCCAGGTGCTGGCGCAGGAAGGCTCCCTTCCCCTGGCAGTCACCGGGTTTCTCCCCTCCCGGGTGGATTCCTTTTCCGATGTCATCATGACAGGGAACACCATCCTCTCCCCGTATGACACCCCGCTGGAAAACGCCATGCGCACCCCTCGCCTGTCCGGGTTTGATCCCCTGACGGAGCTTGAAAAATGGCTGGACGGCGAACCCGCGCAATACAATGACTACGCGCGCTACTGGCATGGCTACCTGATTTTCCTGGTGCCGATGATGACCCTGATGAGCATCAGCTCCGTCCGTCTCCTGCTGAGCGTGGTCCTGATCCTGCTGCTGCTGCATGCGGGCATCCGCCTCTCCCCCCGCCACGGGGTTGCGGCCCTGCTGGCCTTCTTTGTCGCCTGCTGCCCGCAGGCCATCGCCGCCAGCCTCATCCATGAAAGCTGCATGCTCATCGCCCTGGCCGGCGTCATCGGGGCCTCCCGCACGAGGCGGGACCTCCTGCCCTGCCTGCTGACCCTCATCGGCATGGCCACCTCATTTTTTGACCTGTTCACCACGCCGCTCATGACGCTGGTCCTTCCGCTCTCCTGCGTCCTGATCCGGGAAGACGCGCAGCCGACCCTGAAGGAATATGCAGGGCTTTGTCTGTGCTGGCTGCTGGGGTATCTGGGCATGTGGGCCGGGAAGTGGGCCGTGGGGTCCATTTTGACAGGAGAGAATATCTTCCGCGACGCGCTGGCCACGATGCAGGAGCGCAGCGTCAACGCGGATGATGCGGGGGATGTCATTCCCTTCACCAGCGGCTTTCTCGCCTGCCTGCACATGATCCTCAATCCGGTGTACCTGCTCACCTTTGCCGCCGCCTTCGGTGTCTCCCTGTGTGCCACGCTTCGCCGGGCACAGGGATGCTGTCCCCTTCTGTCACGCCCCCGGCTCATGCTGGGGCTGACCGCCCTCATGCCCGTGGTCTGGACGCTGTGCATCTGCAACCATTCCCTGGTCCACAGCTTCCATGTGTATCGAACGCTGTCCTCCTCCTTCTTTCCGCTTGTCCTGGCCGTCTCGCCCTTTGCCGGCGCAAGGACCAGGCCCCTTTCCTGACCTCACTTTGAAAGGAGATGCCGGGAACCCCCCGGCTCATGCCGCCATGAAACGATTTCTTTCTGTATGCGTTCTGCTTCTTTTGCTGGTCTCCGCTGCATGCGCAGGGGCGTCTGAGCGTTTTTCCGTCGTCTACACCGACACCTTTGATACCGTCATTTCCCTGGTGGGCTTTGCTGAAAGCCGGCAGAAGTTCGATGAGATTTCCGCCCTCGCCCACTCCACCTACCAGCACCTGCACAGGCTGTATGACCGCTACAACGAGTATGAGGATGTCCTCAGCCTGTGTGCGGTCAACCGTCTGGCCAAGGAGGGGCCCGTCGAGGTGGACCCGCTCCTGTTTTCCCTGCTGTCCTTTGCCAAATCCCAGTATTCCCTGGGACAGGGGCAGACCAATGTCGCCCTCGGGCGCGTGCTGTCCCTGTGGCATGTGAAGAGAGAAGCGGGGCTGGCGGATCCCGGGAAGGCGCAGCTGCCGGAAATGGATGCGCTGAAGGAAGCCTCCCGGCACTGCAGCATCGAGGATCTGGTTCTTGACCCCGAGCATTTCACCGTGGCCTTTGCCGATCCGGAGATGGAGCTGGATGTGGGCGCCGTCGCCAAGGGCTATGCCACGGAGGTGGTGGCCCGGCTGCTGGAAGCCGCCGGCATGTCCTCCTATGTGCTCAGCGCCGGCGGAAATGTCCGCATCGGGCATCCGCCCCTGGACGGGCGCCCCAACTGGGCCGTCGGCCTGCAGACCCCGGACGGAAGCGTCGCCGACACGGATATCGTGGACACGTTGTACCTGTCCGACTGCTCCGTGGTCACCTCCGGGGATTACCAGCGGTATTATGAAGTCGACGGCAAGCGGTACTGCCACCTCATCGACCCGGACACCCTGATGCCCGCGGAACACGTCGCCCAGACGACCATACTCACCCGCGATTCCGGCCTGGCGGACTACCTGTCCACCACCACCTTCCTGCTGCCCTACGCCGAGGGAAGAGCCCTGATCGAC
>OMRS01000082.1 GCA_900313545.1 uncultured Eubacteriales bacterium
GACCGCCTGACAGGGCTCCTGAATATGTCCGCCTTCTACGAGGCAGTGCAGGAAAAGATTGCCAGCGGGGTGTCCAGCAAGGAAAAGCCCTTGACATTTATCCACTTCGACATCGTGAATTTCAAGATATTCAACGAGAACTACGGCTTCCAGAAGGGCGACGACCTCCTTTGCCGCATGGCCTACACCATCCGCAGGGAATTCCCGGGTGCCGATGTTGCCCGTTTTTCCAATGACCATTTCATGGTCTGCACCGACCTGCCGCATATCGTGACACATGTGGAGAATATCCACAGCACCATGCTCAGGATCCTGGACGGTATCCGCGTGGAGATCAAGGCCGGCATCTACAAGCTGGAGGAAACCTGCAAGGAAGTCGGGCTTGCCTGCGACCACGCCCGCATTGCCTGCAACATGATCAAGCGGCGCTACGACAAGGTCTACGGTGTCTACGAGGCGCAGCTCTATGAGCGCCTCAGGATGCAGCAATACGTCCTCGACAACATCGATATCGCCGTGGAGAAGGAATACCTGAAGGTGTTCTACCAGCCCATCATCCGTGTGGAAACAGGGAAGATCTGCGGCTATGAGGCGCTGGCGCGCTGGGATGACCCCCAGGCGGGGATGCTCTCACCCGCAACCTTCATCGTGACCCTTGAGGAATTCCACATGATCCACAAGGTGGACACCTTCGTCATCAAGAAGGTCTGCGAAGACCTGTGCCGTCTCATGGATGAGGGCAAGCCCGTCGTTCCCGTCTCCGTGAACCTTTCGCGGCTGGATTTCGAACTGTGCGAGGTCTTCGAGCTCACCGAGCATTTCCGAAGGCTCTACAACCTTCCCAGGGACCTCATCGCCATCGTGATCACCGAGAGTACGCTGACAGAGGATTCCTCCCATCTGCAGAGGGAAGTGCAGAAGTTCCGGAGCGCCGGCTATCACATCTGGATCGATGACTTCGGCAGCGGCTATTCTTCCCTGAACCATCTCATGAGCTATGAGTTCGATGTGCTGAAACTGGATCTGGAGTTCATGCGGACCTACGACAAGCACCCAAGGTCGGAAAAACTTCTCCGCCATCTCGTCCAGGCGGCCCTGGAACTTGGCATCCAGCCCCTGCAGGAAGGCGTGGAGACCAAGGAACACTTCGAGTTCCTGAAATCCATTGGCTGCAGATACGCCCAGGGCTATTATTTCGCCAAGCCCCTCCCCATAGAGAAATCCCGTGAATTCACCCAGTCAAAAGGTCTGGAGTGGGAATAAAAAAAGGCCTCCCCGGCAGATGGTTTCTGTTGGGGAGGCCTTTCCCTTACGTCAGCCCCAGTTCCTCCGCGTGCTCCTGCATGCCCTTGATGCAGCATTCCATGACTTCGCCGGCCTCCATGCCAAGCATCTCGAAGCCCTTCTTGATGACCTCCCGTTTGCAGCCGGCGGCAAAGCGCTTGTCCTTGAATTTCTTTTTCAGGGACTTCACTTCCATGCCGGTGAGCCGCTCGGGGCGCATCAAGGCATAGGCCTGGACAATGCCCGTGAGCTCATCCACGGTGAAAAGGCTCTTTTCCAGATCCGTCTCCGGGACTTTTTCCTCGGTGACAAGGCCGTAGCCATGGGAAATGATGGTGAGGATATCCTCCTCCTCTACCCCTTCCGGTTCCAGCAAATCCCGCACATGGCGACAGTGCTCATCCGGATATTTCTCATAGTCCACATCATGCAGCCAGCCGATGGCCTCCCAGTGATCCTTTTCCTCCGGGCTCACACCGAAGTGATCGGCCATGGCCCCCATGGCGGCGCTTACGGCGGCCGCATGGGTGATGAGGTGGGATTCGGTGACGTGCTTGGCGAGAATCTCTTTGGCTTTCTCTAAAGTAAGTTTGCTCATAGTGTTAAAAACCTCCTTGTGTTTACATCTCAGATCGTGTTGAAAAGGAAAAGCCCCCTGTTACCCTTCAGACTCCCTCATGATGGGAAAGGACTTCGGCAATAATCAGTTTGTGGGCATGTTCCTCCTTCGTTCCCTCGGCATACCATTTGAGGATTTCCTGAGAGAACTTGCTGCGGTCAAGCTGCTGCACAAAGAGCTTGCGAAGCACCATGGTTTCTTTTGCCTCCTTATAGGTCACAGCACCTTCCAGTGTTACAGGCGTAAATCCCGTGGCCGCCGCTTTGTCTGTATCCCTGCCACTTTTGGAGCCAAAAATCCCCAAGGCCTTCTTGTGCTTCTCATCATACCAGGAAAGCGTGAGCTTCTCATGCCGCTCAATAAATTCGCAGGTATAGCGAATCGGCCGGACGACCAGAAAAGCCACAGGCATTCCCCACATGGTCCCAAGGGCGCCCCAGGAAACGGTC
>OMRS01000263.1 GCA_900313545.1 uncultured Eubacteriales bacterium
GATGACGCAGATCACGTCGCCGTCATGGATTTCCGTGCAGATATCCCTGAGGGGCGTGACGTTGGAATACTCCTTTTTCAGATGTTCGATCCTAATCATCCGTCCTGACCCCCTTCAGAATGTCCTTCGGCCCTCTGCGCCTTGGATTCAGCCGTTTTCTGATCACTTCCACCGCAATCTCCAGCAGCCCCTCCAGCACAAAGTAGATCACCGTCACCGCGATCAGCGGGAAGAAGGCCTCATAGGTGCGGCTGCGCACGATGTCGCCCATCTTGGTCAGGTCCTGCACGGCGATATAGCCCACGATGGCCGTGGACTTGATCAGCCCCACGACCTCGCCGCTGTAGGCGGACATGACGTGCGGCAGCGCCTGCGGCAGGATGATGGTGAAGAAGGTGCGGCGGTTCGAGTAGCCCAGGGCATACGCCGCTTCGGTCTGTCCCGCGTCCACCGCACCGACGCCCATTTTCAGCAGCCCGAACACCGCCGACCCGAAGGTCAGGGTAAAGCCGATGACCGCCACCAGGATGCCGCTGACCGACGCCTTGCCGAAGACGATATAAAAGAGGATCATCAGCAGCACCACCATGGGGGTTCCCTGCACCAGCCACATGGCCACCCGCGTGACCCCGTTGGCCACGGGGTTCCCGTTGCGGCACAGCATATACACGCCAAAGCCCAGCGCCGTGCCGCACAGCAGGGACAGGAGGGTGATCAGCAGCGTGTTGGCGACGCCCTGGGCAAACAGGTGCCACCTCTCCTCCCGGATAAATGTCTTGTCGAAGCTGTTTCTGATCCCGGACCAGAAGGAGGCGGTCCGGGGCTCCTCCGCGGAGCGCACCACCAGGACCACGCCGCCGGAATAGTTCGGCTCGGAAAAGAGCACGCTTTCGGCCCGCTCGGGGGTGATCGTGATCGCGGAACCGACAAAGTCGCATTTCCCCGACTCCACCGCGGGCAGCACGGCATCCAGGTTCATGACCTCGATTTTCAGCCCGTAGCCGCGGGCCTGGCAGAACTGCGCCGCGATGTCCACATCGTAGCCCACCACTTCGCCCTCGCGGATGTATTCAAAGGGCATATAGTCGCCGTCCGTGGCCATGACCAGGGTGCCCTTTTCAGCCGGAAAGGCGCGGTAGTCCGGAATCGTTTTGCTCTTTTCATCCGTGCTGAACCATTTTTCAGCAAGCCTGTCCATCCCGCCGTCCTGGCGGAGCGAACGGAGGAATTCGCTGAATTCCCCGCACAGCTTCTGTCCCTTCCCGTCCTTTGAAAAGCAGTACGCGCTGTCGAAGTCCTGGATGAATTCCGGGATATAGTCAATCCCCTCATACCCCTGGCTGATCATGTACCGGACCACCGGTTCATTCGAGGGAAAGGCGTCGATCTTCCCGGCCGCAAGGGCGGTCAGCAGATCGCTCTGGTTGTTGTAGTAGGTCAGCTGTGCATCGGGAAACGCGGTGCGGATGAGCAGATCAAAACTCGTTCCGGATGGAATCCCGATGCGTTTTGTCCGCATGTCCTCAAGGGAGGGCAGCCCGGCTCTGCTCTGCGCCTCAGGCGTCCTGAGCACGGCCATGACCGTGCCGCCCGTGTAGTAGGGGACGGAAAAATCCACGCTCTCCCGGCGTTCCTCCGTGATGCTGATCCCGGCGGCGGCGAAATCCGCCTTGCCGGACTGGACCGCGGGCAGGACGCCGTCAAAGTTCATGTTCTCCACGATGAGGCCGTACCCCCGGGCCTGGCAGAACCTTGCCGCCAGGTCGATTTCGATTCCCACGAGCGTGCCGCCCCTGAAATAGCACATCGGCACATAGCCGCCCTCCGTGGCCATTGTCAGCGTTCCGTTTGACGCGGGAAGGGAAGCGTAGTCCGGCACGGTTTTTTCGCTCTCCGGCCCGCTGATCCACTTGTGCAGGATCCCGTCCAGCTCGCCGCTGTCCCTGATGCCGCCAAGCCACGCGTCAAGCTCGTCCTTCAGCTTTTCGCCCCTGTCGGATTTGGGCAGGACGAAGCCGACGTCAAAGCTGGTCATCCGCCCGTCCAGAATCCGCAGCCGGTCGTTTTCCGCCGACATCAGCCGCAGAACCGCTTCATCGCCCGGGAAGGCATCGATCTTTCCGGACTGCAGGGCAGCGGCCAGATCGGGATAGCTGTTGAAGTAACTGATCTGCGCATCCGGTATCGCTTCAAGCACAATCGCATCGAAGGTGGTCCCCGTCTGCACGCCGATGCGCTTTCCCGGCAATGCGGACAGGTCGATCTGGGCGAAACCTCCCTGCGTGAGCAGAAGCGTCAGAAGGATCAGCCATACAAATACCTGTTTTTTCATGCCCGCCTCCTCCGGATGACAAAGATGCGGAAAAGGTCCTCTCCGCCATCCCTTTTTTTCATCAATATCATACTTTTTGAGGCCGGACGCTGTCAATCACTCCCCCAGGTCTTTGGCCATCCTCTTTTCCGGCGGCACGCATTCCCGCCAGCCCCGCCTGAGAACACCGTCATTGCCCGCTGCCCGGGAATGCAGAAAAAGACGGCAGCCTCCGGTACCGCAAAATGAGCACCTGATGGCTGCCATCCGGACGGGCCGGGTTCCCGCGGGGCCGGGCGGCAGGGTTTTGACCATTTCCCGGGCATAAGAAAAAGGGCTTTCATCACGAAAAGCCCTTGATTTCTGCGGTTTTTCACGCTTTCTGCCCGGAAAAGTGTTGTAACAAATCCACGAAGAAAACAGACCTGGTGCTGACTAAATCAGTGAGCAGGTTTGCGAGAAACACGGTCGATTCGCTTTCGACGATCCGTCAGTTGAAGGAACACGGCACAGAGGTCTATTTTGAGAAAGAAAATATCTGGACACTGGATTCCAAGGGAGAACTCCTCATAAGTATTATGTCGAGCCTTGCTCAGGAGGAAAGCCGGAGCATTTCGGAGAATGTCACTTGGGGGCAGAGAAAGCGTTTTGCCGATGGAAAGGTTAGCTTTGCCTACAGCAGATTTCTTGGTTTGGACAA
>OMRS01000102.1 GCA_900313545.1 uncultured Eubacteriales bacterium
ATCGGCGTGGTCGCGGCGGTCATCCCGACGACAAACCCCACTTCTACGGCCATCTTCAAGACACTGATTTCACTCAAGACAAGAAACGGCATTATCATCAGCCCGCATCCGAGGGCAAAGAAGTCCACCATCGAGGCGGCCAGAGTGGTGCTGGAGGCGGCTGTCGCGGCCGGTGCGCCCGCGGATATCATCTCCTGGATCGACGTTCCGAGCCTGGAGATGACGAACCTGCTGATGAAGGAAGCGGATATCATTCTCGCGACCGGCGGCCCGGGCATGGTCAGGGCGGCCTATTCCAGCGGCAAGCCCGCGCTTGGCGTCGGAGCCGGCAATACGCCCGCGATCATCGATGATTCCGCGGATATTGTCCTGGCCGTCAATTCCATCATTCATTCCAAAACCTTTGACAACGGCATGATCTGCGCCTCGGAGCAGTCCGTGATTGCACTGGACGGTGTGTACGAGGCAGTCCGGCAGGAATTCGCGGCCCGCGGCTGTTATTTCCTCAGCGCCGCGCAGACCGAGAAGGTCCGCAAGACCATCCTGATCAACGGCGCGCTGAACGCAAAGATTGTCGGACAGAAGGCCTCCGTGATCGCGTCGCTGGCCGGCATCACGGTTCCCGAGGGCACCAAGATCCTGATCGGCGAGGTGGAGAGCGTGGATCTGACGGAGGAATTCGCGCACGAGAAGCTCTCGCCCGTACTGGCGATGTACCGGGCGAAGGACATTGAGGACGCGTTTGCGAAAGCGGAGCAGTTGATCGCGGACGGCGGCTTCGGCCACACGGCGTCGATCTATCTGAACCCCGCCGCAGCCGGTGAAAAGCTGGATGAGTTCGCGGCGCGGATGAAGACCTGCAGGATCCTGGTCAACACGCCGTCCTCCCAGGGCGGTATCGGCGATCTGTACAATTTCTCCCTGACCCCGTCGCTGACGCTGGGCTGCGGCTCGTGGGGCGGCAACTCCGTCTCGGAAAATGTAGGCGTCAAACACCTGCTGAACATCAAAACGCTGGCGGAGAGGAGAGAGAACATGCTTTGGTTCCGGGCACCCGAAAAGGTATATATCAAAAAAGGCTGTCTGCCGACGGCCCTGGATGAACTGAAGACGGTCATGGGCAAAAAGAGGGCCTTTATCGTCACGGACAGCTTCCTGTATCACAACGGCAATACAAAGCCGATCACGGACAAGCTGGATGCACTGGGCATCGCGCACATGTGCTTCTTTGAAGTGGCGCCGGATCCGACCCTTGGCTGCGCCATGGCCGGCGCGCAGCAGATGGCGGCCTTCAAGCCGGACGTGATCATCGCGCTGGGCGGCGGGTCGGCCATGGATGCCGGCAAGATCATGTGGGTGCTGTACGAGCACCCGGAAGCAGATTTCATGGATATGGCCATGCGCTTCATGGATATCCGCAAGCGCATCTATACCTTCCCGAAGATGGGAGAGAAGGCCACCTTCATCGCCATTCCCACCTCTGCCGGAACCGGCAGCGAGGTGACCCCGTTTGCGGTCATTACCGACGAGACCACCGGTGTCAAGTATCCCCTGGCCGACTATGAGCTTCTGCCCAACATGGCCATCATCGACACGGATTTCCACATGACCGCTCCCAAGGGGCTGACGGCTGCCTCAGGCATTGATGCGGTGACGCATGCCCTTGAAGCCTATGCCTCCATGATGGCCACCGACTACACCGACGGCCTGGCAATCCAGGCCCTGAAGGTCATCTTTGAATACCTGCCCCGTGCCTACCGCGACGGCGCCACGGACGTGGTGGCCAGGGAGAAAATGGCCAATGCGGCCACCATGGCCGGCATGGCCTTTGCCAACGCGTTCCTGGGCGTGTGCCACTCCATGGCGCACAAGCTGGGTGCTTTCCACCACATCGCCCATGGCGTCGCCAATGCCCTGATGATCGAGGAAGTATTGCGCTTCAATGCCGCCGAAGCCCCTGCCAAGATGGGCACCTTCCCGCAGTATGATCATCCCCACACCCTGCGCCGTTATGCCGAGGTTGCGGAAGCGCTGGGCATCGGCGGGGAAAATGACCAGGAGAAGCTGGAGGGCCTGATCGCGCGCATCAACGCCCTGAAGGCGGAGGTGGGCATCAAGCCCACGATCCGGGACTATGCGCCCGACGAGAATGATTTCCTCGCGCGTCTTGACGCCATGGTGGAGCAGGCCTTTGATGACCAGTGCACTGGAGCCAACCCGCGCTATCCGCTGATGAGCGAGATCCGGCAGATGTACCTCAATGCCTATTACGGCAACCGCCACTTCACCGAAGTGGACAGGCCGGATGCCTCGGACCTTGTGAAGTGAGAGAGGGGGAGAAACGATGAAACTGGAACGTGTCATTGCTGTACGCACCCAGAAGACGATTTACCGTGACGGGGACCGCTGCATAAAGGTCTTTACGGATTTTCCCAAGGAAGACATCTTCAATGAGGCCCTGAACCAGGCACGCATTGAGACCACCGACCTGAACATTCCCAAGATCCTCGAGGTAACCCAGATCGAAGGCAAATGGGCCATCGTCAGCGAGTTCATCCAGGGGAAAACCCTGTCCCACCTGATGAGGGACAACCCGGAGAAAAAGGAGGAATACCTTCGGACATTTGTGGACCTGCAGATGACCGTCCTCTCCAAGACCTGCCCCATGCTTAACCGGCTCACCGACAAGATGCGCAGGAAGATCAACCAGGCTGACCTGGATGCGACGACCCGCTATGATCTTCTGGCCCGGCTTGAGGGAATGCCCAGGCATACCAAGGTCTGCCACGGGGATTTCTGGCCCTCCAACATCATTATCCGAGAGGACGGCACCCCCTTTATCATCGACTGGAGCCATGTCACCCAGGGCAACGCATCCGCGGATGCGGCCCGCACGTACCTGCTGTTCTGGCTCAACGGGGACAGTGAAGGGGCGGACGCTTACCTGAAGCTGTTCTGTGAAAAGAGCGGAACGCCTCTGAGCTATGTCCAGAAGTGGATGCCCATCGTGGCGGCTTCCCAGTCGGTCAAAGGAAACGCCCGGGAACGGGAATTCCTGCTCAACTGGGCCAGCGTGGTTGAATATCATTAATCAGGGAGGAAATGAAATATGAAAGTCACGATTTGTATCGGTTCATCCTGCCACATCAAAGGCTCAAGGGCCGTGGTGGAGAAGCTTCAGGCGGCGATTGCCCGGGATGGCCTGGAGGACAGGGTAGAGCTGAGCGGCACCTTCTGCATGGGACGGTGCCAGCAGGGCGTCTGCGTGACGGTGGACGGAGAATTCTTCTCCGTTTCTCCTGATACCGTCGAATCTTTCTATCAGCAGAACATCAAAGCGAGGTTTTAACGCATGGCCAAGTGTCTGACGCTCAAGAAATCCAACTGCAAAAACTGCTACAAGTGCATCCGCCACTGCCCTGTGAAGGCCATCCGCTTCTCGGGCAACCAGGCGCATATCATCGACAATGAGTGTATCCTGTGCGGACACTGTTTTGTGGTCTGTCCCCAGAATGCCAAGGAGATCGTGGATTCCACCGAAAAGGTGAAGGTGCTGCTGCAGTGCAGCGAGAAAGTGGTTGTCAGCCTTGCTCCCTCCTTTATTGCCAATTATGACGGCGTAGGGATCGAATCGATGCGGGAAGCCCTTCTGAAGCTGGGCTTCCATGATGTTGAGGAGACTGCACTGGGCGCCACCATCGTCAAGCGCGAATATGACCGGATGCTGCAGGAAAGTCAGCGGGATGTGGTGATCTCATCCTGCTGCCACAGCGTCAATCTGCTGATCCAGAAGTATTTTCCCGATCTGCTGCCGTATCTGGCGGACGTGCATTCCCCGATGCAGGCGCATGCGCTCGAGCTGAAG
>OMRS01000116.1 GCA_900313545.1 uncultured Eubacteriales bacterium
GCCGGACAGATATGATTGGGATAATCGGAGGCTGTATACCAGTCTCCGCAGGCGGGACAGCGGATGTACCCTTCCGACTTCGCCGGGCAGACATGATTGTTGTATTCCGCGCCGGCCCTGAACCATCTCCCGCAGTCCGGGCACTGCACATACTCCACCGTCGTCCCGACGGTATAGACAGCGGGGCAGACATGATTCATATAGTCCGCCATCGTTGCAAAGCGCTGATGACACAGCGGGCACTCCACCATGTACTCCTGATAAACGGCTCCCAGCGTATCCGTCATCTGGATGGAGGCAACCGCCCGTTCAAAGACCGCGGTGGCGTTGCCCGTTCCCACCATGGACATGCTCACCAGCAGCGTGTCTCCGCAGAGCATCGGAACCGCCACAAAGCTCATCTGAACCCCGTCCTTGGAGACGGCATAGGTCGGGCTCTGTCTGCCGGAGACCTGCCGGTTGGAGGCCGTTCCTCCGGGCAGCCTCTTCTGGATATCCGCAATCTCCTGCTGGGCCGACACATTGGCCGCATGCTGTACAGCCATGGAGGAAAGCATATCTCCCCTCGGAGCGTACAGATCCGCATAACCCGAGGCCGTATGCGCCAGGCCATTGGCCTGCGGCATGACATACAGCCTGTCGACCTGCGGGGCACTGAGCTGTGACGCCAGCATCCAGGCCTGCTGGTTGTTGAAACTCACCTGGACCCACTGTCCGTCACTGCTGGTGGAATTCACATTGACCAGCAGCCCGGGCTCAACCGTTCTGAAGACCGTTCCGCTCTGGTTGGGGGCCTGATACACGTTGACCGTACCATATGCGGTATTCACCTGCATCAGCTGCGCAGATGCCAGTGAACAGACCATCGCCAGGATCACCAGCAGCACCATGCCAACGCGGGCCTTGAATCCCCGTTTTCCGATCATTCGACGAAACCTCCTGTCAATTATTCATCATAAATATCGGTGATCCGATACCTGATTCACAGTATAAATGAAAACGATCAAATAAGCAATTCCGGTTTTTCCCCGCCGGAGACGGTTCCCTCACTTTTTCCCCGCATCAAAGGCGGCTTCCTGTCCGCCAGGCGGCACCCCGTTCCTGTTCTGCGCCAAATCCCCGTAAAACTCCCCGGAATGGGCGCTGTGCCTGTGCGGTCACAGAACTTTCCTTCCCCCCGGCCTCCATCCGTGACCTGCAGAGAGAGAAAGAGCGGTTCAAAAACCCGTCATCCGTCATCCCTGTTTCGGGGAATCTGTCCGGACAGGATTCCGCAGCCGGCCGTGCACTGCGGATTCAGGCCGCAACGCCGCCCCTCCGCCCTGTTTCCACTCCGCTTCCTCCTTCAGCGCATATGCTTCCCAGAAGACCGACGTGTTGGACCCTTCTCCCACCGGCAGCAGGTCCCGGGATGCGATCAGCGGGTCAACCGCAAATAACGCGGCCGTTCCTGCCGCAAGGAGAAGCAGGAGGCTGATCTTCCTGCGCTGATCCTCCGGTCTGCCCCGGACAAGACGCGACAGCAGAATTGACCCCGCCAGAGAAAGAAGCGTCATGGCGGATGCCGCAGCGTCGATCTGGACAGGTTCCGGAACTGTTTTCATCAGCTTCAGCATGGGGATCCACTGGAAGGCCGTGAGCGGGACGGAAAGGAGCATCAGCGCGCATTTTCCGGCTTTTTCCCGCTGGTTTTTCAGTCCGAAATACACCATTTGCACAATCCCCACCGTCCAGAGCACAAGTCCAAAGAGGGGGCATGCGAGAAATACCGCGCAGGCGCACAGGGGAAGAAACAGTTTTCGCTTTGCCTGAAAGCATACAGGAATGAGACACAGAAATGCCAGCGCCGCGGTTTCATCGAACGCGGCGTTTTCATACACGGCGGTCACTCTCCATGGCATCAGGAGGAAGATCAGCATCGCAAGGGTCGCTTCCTTCCTTCCCGCACCGGATTCCCTTGCCAGCACCCAGACCGCTCCCGCGCTGAAGAGGCTCAGGGAGATCGTCCAGAGGTTCAGCATATACGCCGCACTGGCACCTGCCAGCCTCGCAAGTGCCAAAGGAAGGAGCAGAATGTCCGGGCGAAACACCGAAATGCATGTCCCGAAGGGGCTGTCCGTCCAGTGTGAAATCCATTCCGGAAATCTTCCGCCGCGGATCGCATCGGCCAGCGCATCCAGTCTGGCCAGCTGTCTCATCCCGTTGCCGGATTCTCCGATGACGGCGCCATCCCTCAGCGAGGGAGCCAGGGCAACAAACAGCACCCCGGACAGGATGCACAGCAGCGCGATGCGCCGCCGGTTCATCCACCCTCTCCGGCACCCCGCCAGAAAAACAGCGCCCGCGAGGGCAAGCAGGAAAACCGTGATGGTGTTGTCCTTCAAAGGCGGGGTGTACAGCCGAAGGAACAAAAGCGCAAGATGGGTTCCCGAGCGGAAATCGACTTCAACCTTCAGATCGACGCCCTGCTCCGTCACCCGGAAAACGAATTTCCCCTCTTCCTCCCCTTCCTTCATCACCAGTTCTGAAGGTTCTATCCGTGCACCGTTTCCAAAGCTCAGCAGGAATGCATTCTCGCCGTCCGCGTAATCGCTCCATTTGAGCCGGTACTCGCCCGGGTCCAGGTTGAAATGCGGCCCGTCCGAGGGAAAGATGCCGTAGCTCCCTCCCTCGGAAATCTCCGATTCCTTTCCCGCAGGAAAGCTCATGGACTCCGTATCAAAGTTGATGAACACCTTTTCCCGGTCCCATATTCCCAGAAGGCAGCTGAGCAGCGCGGCACCGATCAGAAATGCGGGCAGAAGGAAGATCAAACGTCGCCTGTTGATAAGCCCGCCCCCCTTCTTCTTTTCAAAACGGCATAAACTGCGGCTCCGAGCCACCCGAGGCATGAGATCCCGTCGCAGATGCGCCAGATGCTCTTTCCCGCAAACCAGACCTTGAGTTTTCCGGAGGAATGCTCCGGCACCCTCACCTCGATGCGTCCCTGTTCTCCCTGCAGGACCGGCAGGCGCTCCCCGTCCATTTGGGCGGCATAGCCGTCAAAGGCAAACAGCGGAAGGCTGATGACCCCTCCCTCAGGAGCCGTGACGTTCATCTCCATCTGCGGGCCTTTTTTCCTGGCGTCCTCAACCCTGGCGCTTCCTGTGACCCGGATTGACTCATCTTCCGTCCAGCCGCCCTCATATCCCGGAAGATTGTACTCCTTGTTGATCAGGTCATTTTTTCCCAGCTCGCCAGGCATCAGGACATTCCCCTCCTTGACGGCGCTCATTTCCGGCCAGGCCGCCGCCGCGAAGAGAACCAGCGCGATCACCGCGGCGCGCCTTCCCGTCTCGCCTGCGAGGAAACATCCTCCTGAAAACGCCAGAAAAACAGAGGCAAACCCCAGAAGGCGCCATGGGAACTGAATATAATCTGTCGTATTTCCGGTCAGCTTAGCCGCCAGGTTCCAGAATCCGGAAGACACCGACAGCAAAACGCAGATCGCCGCCATCCCCAGTGCGGGGATGGCCAGGTGGCCCGGTTTCTGCTTTGTCCAGGGTCTGCCGCCGGCAATGACCGCAGCGCACAGCAGCACTGCCGAAAGCACCATCACGGGGCCAAGCGTATGAAATCCCCTGATCTGAAGAAGCTCCGTCATCCTGAGGACGAATTCCGCCACATGCCTCCTGAGCCGCTGCGTTTCAATCCCCTGCGCACTGTACATCAGAAACGGGACGATCTGAAACAGGCTCAGCACCCCTGCCAGCATCCCGCCCTGGACGATCCGCAGCCACCTTCTGTTTCTGCACAGCCAGCGGAACCTGACCAGGAAAATCCCCAGGGCCCATCCTGCGCACAGAAGGGTCGTGATCATGTGGCTCAGAAAAATACAGGCGGCCGATACGCCAAGCGTCACGGGATTTCCGTCATCCCAGGCCACGCGCCAGATCCCTTCAAAAAAGAGGGGAAGGAACACCATGGCCAGCGCTTCCCCCAGCGCGAAGCGGATATACAGATTCGAAAGGCGGTACAGGGCGAGCACATAGAAAACCGCAGCGCATGCGGCGCTTTCCTCATTCCCCGTCATCCGCCTCGCCGCAGAAAACATGGACAGGCCGGAGGCCAGGTGGATGCAGATAAACAGGACATGCACCGTGTACACCTGAGTGGCCCCGAGCATCCGCATGAGAGCAAAGGGATACAGGAACACATCGGGATAAAACACGGAGGTCAGCGCTCCAAAGCCGTTATAGCTGAATCCTCCGACCCTCGCCGGAACCTGTCCCGTCATCAGGGCTGACCGGAGGTTTTCCAGTCTGGCCAGATGGAAGATCCCGTCATGGCCGTCGATGGTCACAAGCCCCCCATGGAGACTTGGAAGTGAGGCAAACACCACCGCGGCAGCGACAGGAAGAAGTGCCCAAAGGGTCCTTCCCGCAGGCCTTCCTCTCCTCCGCGCCATCCACAGTGCGCCAATTGCCATCCAGACCCCCGCACATGTAAACACGAGGTCCGTACACCCGGGCGTTGTCAGGACAAGCTCCTCCATTGCGGGGGCACCCTCTTCACCGCAGACAAGCCGGACCTCCAGGTCCCTTGCCTCCCTGTCGAGGTGAAAGGTGAATTCCCGGGATCCGTTTTCCGGAGAAATCCGGAAAACGGAGGGTTCCGGCTGCCCGCCGCGGGAAAAGGCCAGATGCAGTTCGCCTCCGCCTTTGGGGGCCGCCGCTGCTGAAAGGGTGTATGTTCCCGCATCCAGCGTGATTTCCCTGAATCCCCGGATCTCCTGACCCTGACCTGCAGCGGAGGAAACGCTGCGGACATCCCCGCCCGGGGATGCCCAGATGACCGGAAACCGGTTTCTTTTTCGAAGCAGGCCGCTTCCATACAGCATCAGAATGATCACAAGTCCAAGGATGACGGGGATCATTTCCAGCAGCAGATGGTTCTTCTTCCGGAGCCTGGTGTCCATTTTGCCTTCCCTTCCAAAGCGGGATGCCTCCGCGCGCCATACGGGCATTTTCCGCCTGATCAGTTGTAGATTTATGCCAGGAGAGGCCCCCCGGAGCCCCTTTGCGGCATTCGCCGCTTCCGTGTTTCATCAGGGCGCGGGGGATCTCAGTCTTTCGCAGGATGTGCAAATGTGCCCAGTTCCCCGCTCTTCCAGTGTCTGCGGCACAGGCTGAC
>OMRS01000100.1 GCA_900313545.1 uncultured Eubacteriales bacterium
ATTTCCATCCGGCTTTCCGACAGGTGGATCGTCTGTCCGATCCCCCGTTCCCTGCAGGACCGGGTCAGCTTCATCAGGTAGTCCGGCATGCAGCTGTAGGAGGGCATGGGGCCCGTGGAGAAAGCGGAGCCGGCTTTCCTCCCGGAACATCTCCATTTCACGCACGGCCTGCCCGAATTTCATGAGCGACTCCTCGGAATCGGAAACCCCGGCAAGGCCCCTTGAAATCACAGCCCGGATTCCCGAATCTCTGGCCGCTCCGGCGGCAGCGGAACCGGGTCCCTCCGGTTCCCTGGCCGACTTGATGGTCATATCCACAAAACAGGTCGTCCCGCTGCGCAGCAGCACCTTCAGTTTGGGAGTTCGGGGGATCCTGCCCCCCGCATTTCTTCTCCCTCCATCTCCAGGAATACTCAGTCGTTGACCGTCCCCCTGCCTGCCGGGCGTCAGCCCCTTCATCCGGAGTCATTGCGGTATCCTCACCTGTCCCGGCGACCACGTGTCAATGACAAAAAACGTACAGCGAAGTCTTGACTCTTGACATCCATGGTATATAGAATGAGGAAAGCTTGAGACGGTGTCACATAATGAAGCGGAAGCGTCATCTATGGGAGCCCGCTCAAGCCTTCATCGTGGACAGCGACGGCCGGAAGGTTTTCTATGCCGGCAAGGGCGGACAGTCCCTGATTCCCCCGATGACGGGGATAACAAGCCGAATGGCCGCCTCAACAGGCTGAGGAAAGCATTTTCGGCGAATCCCGTCCCCTGCCGCATCCTGAAAACCTCCATTTTCTCCGTCAAACCAATTGCTGTTCTCTATTTTGTATCATCAAAGAAAGGAACTGGTTACATGAAAAAACTGTTTGGCATCCTCCTGGCTCTGACCATGGTGCTGTCCCTGGGGGTTCCGGCCCTCGCGGCGGAGGGCGAGCGTCCCGGCGCCGCCTGGATCGACTCCGGCATCTATGGCGTCTATGAGGGCAAGGGCGAAATCCGCCTGCAGGACGACTTCGCTGCCAGCGTGAACCGCGCTTGGGCGGAAAATGCAAAAATCAACGACGGCGAGGCCAACGTCTCCGCAAGAACGGAACAGACAGACGTCCTCAACAGTGAGAAGATCGCACTCATCAAAGGCGAGAAGAAGGATGACGCAAAGCTGACCAGCCTGCAGAATCTCTACGCTCTCCTGCTGGACTGGGATGCGCGCAATGCGGCTGGCGTCTCCGAGCTCAAGCCCTTCGTCGAGGATCTGATGGGCCTGTCCTCCATCGAGGAGATGACCGCCTTCCTCTCTGATTCCAACCGCAACCTGTTCGGCACACCGATGTCCGTGGATATGGTCCTGGGCAATCCCGGGGACGCTTTCACCAATGTCCTGTACGTCATGTCCCCCGCCATGTTCGGCTCGGACTCTGCCGATTATGCAGCAGGCGCCGAAGAAACCCCCGCCATCGCGGTCAACAGACAGATCTGCGAATACATGCTGGGCAAGCTGGGCTGCAGCGAGACCGAGGCAAAGGCGCTTTTTGACAAGACCATGGACTTTGAGCGCGGATTCATGCCCGGCATGGAGGCCATGGAAAAGGTCATGATGGACAAGGGACCCCAGTATCTCTTCACCCAGCTCTTTACCCTCGATGAGCTCCGGGACATGTACAAGAATTATCCGCTTTGTGACATCTACAAGGCGCTGGGCTTTGATCTGGACGGCCGCCTGGTCGGGATCATGATGCCCAGTGTCATTGAATGCCTCGACGCGCAGTACACCGATGAAAACCTTGACATGATCAAGGCATGGGTGCTGACGCATACGCTCAAGGAGTTTATCACCTACTGCGACAGAGAGACCTTTGAAAGAACGACCCTGCTCCAGGCTCCGATCACCGGCGTTGACACCCTGGCCCCGGACGAGATCTACGCCATGAAAACCATCACCGGTCTTGTCCCCTCCCTGGTTGACGAGGTCTATGTGGAGTACTGCTTCGACAAGAGCATCAAGCCCCAGATCTATGATCTCACCGTCATGATGATTGACGCCTATCGTGAGATGCTGCGGGAAGAAGACTGGCTCTCCGATGCGACCAAGGATGCCGCCATCTACAAGCTGGACAATATCAAGCTCAACATTTGCTACCCTGACAATCTGCCGGACGTCGGCACCCTGACAATCAAATCCGCCGAAGAGGGCGGCACCCTGTTTGAAGCGATCAAGACGGCGCGGATTTTCGCGCGGGGCATCGTGGCGGAGATCGTCCAGCGGCGCAACGACGGCACCTACTGGAAATTTGACAATTATTACAGCACCCTCGCCGCCTGCTACGTCCCGACCGAGAACTCCATCAACGTCTTCGCCGGCATCTGCGGCGGCGACTACTACCAGCCGGACTGGCCGCTGGAGAAAAAGCTGGGCGGCGTGTGCATGGTCATCGGCCATGAGATCTCCCACGCCTTTGACGATAAGGGTGCCACCTTCGATAAGGACGGCAATTACAAGGACTGGTGGGCCAAGGAGGATGCAGAAGTCTTCCACGAGCGCGTCAACAAGCTGAAAGCCTGGTACAGTGCCTTTGTTCCCGCACCCGAGCTCTCGGATGAACCCTATGGTGAGGATGGCGCGGACAGGATCAGCGGCGAGGCCATCTCTGATCTTGCTTCGCTCAAGTGCCTGCTTTCGATCGCGGCCAAGCAGGAGAACTTCGATTATGAGATGTTCTTCACCCAGCTTGCCATCATTCAGAAGAACGCACGTTACTCCGTCGCGGAGCTGCCCACCCTCGCCAACGAAACACACCCGGTAGAGTACTCCCGCTGCAATGTCCCGCTGTCGAATTATGAGGAGTTCCACAAGACCTTCGGCGTGAAGGAGGGCGACGGCATGTACACCGCCCCCGCCGACAGGATCAAAGTCTGGTAATCGGATCTTTTCCTGCAGATATCCTCTGCTCTGCGGCAAAGCCATCAACAGCAAAGGAAAATGGCTGCACCAAAGAAAATGCGGAAAGGATTCCCTTCCCCGACAGAACGCCCCTTTCCTGAAGAAGAAAAGGGAGAGTAGAACAGTGCCGGGCATCCTCCTGTTTTGAGGAGGATGCCCGGCATTCTTTTCTGTTCTGCAGCGCCATGATTCCATGCCGCGCGGTTCTCCCGGCTGCACGCCGGATTTGTCTTCCGGGGCCGGGGGATTCTTCCTGCGGAGTTTATACCCGGCGTGCGGAAGTCATCCCCAGTCTCTCGGTGATTCTCCGGATTTCCCTGTAGACCCCGGCTTCGTCGATGGTGGTCAGGCGGCGGTTTTCCATCAGCACCCTGCCATCCACCATCACCGTATCCACCTCAGCTCCGCTGGAGGAGTACACCAGTCCGGCGATCACATTGTTTGCCGGTATGAACTGCGGTTCATCCAGCCGGACCAGGATCAGGTCCGCCAGTGCACCTTCACGGATTTCCCCAAGCTCTCCCTCGAGGCCGATGGCCCGGGCACCGTTGACGGTGGCCATGCGCAGTACCTCCCCCGCGTCCACGCACCCGGGGTCTGTATTTGCGCCCTTGTACACCAGCGCAGCAGCGCTCATCTCGGAGAACATGTTCAGGGTATTGTTGCTGCCGCAGCCATCCGTTCCCAGGCAGACATTGATCCCGGCTCTGAGGAATTTGTCCACGGGGGCAAACCCGTTCCCCAGTTTCATGTTGCTCCTCGGATTGATGGCCACGCTGACCTTCTTTTCAGCCATCAGGCGGATGTCCTCATCCGTGGCGTACACCGCGTGGGCCGCGATGACGGGAACCTCAAAGATCCCCCACCGGTCCACATACTGAATGGGCGTGGTCTGGTGCTCCCTTTCCATCCCCTCCATCTCCAGCCGGCTTTCCGACAGGTGAATCGTCTGTCCGATTCCCCGTTCCCTGCAGGACCGGGTCAGCTTCATCAGGTAGTCCGGCATGCAGCTGTAGGGGGCATGAGGCCCGTGGAGGAAACGCAGCCGGCTTTCTCCCCTGAACATCTCCATTTCACGCACGGCCTGCCCGAATTTCATGAGCGACTCTTCGGAGTCGGAGACCCCGGCAAGGCCCCTTGAAATCACGGCCCTGATCCCCGAATCCCTGGCCGCCCCGGCGGCGGCAGAACCGGGTCCCTGCAGCTCCCGGGCAGACTTGATGGTCATGTCCACAAAGCAGGTCGTCCCGCTACGGATCATTTCTATGGCAGCCAGCAGGGTCGTCCAGTAGACATCCTCCTCCGTCATCCCGTCCTCGACCTTCTGGACCTTGTCCAGCCAGTCAAAGAAAGGCAGGTCATCGGCATAATTGCGGTGGAGCGTCATGTAGGCATGGGTATGCGCATTGATCAGGCCCGGCATCACCAGCATGTCCGACGCATCAAGGACCCGGGCATCCGGTTCCGCCAGGTCCTCCCCGATGCGCGCGATCCTGTTGCCGCAGATCAGCAGGTCCCTTTCCCGCAGGACCCATCCGCCGCTTTCAAGAAGCAGCACCAGTCCGTTTTTAATCAGCGTTTTCATGGTCTTTCCTTTCCCCTGCCCGAAATCACACCGCGGACTGGTTCAGATAGGCTTCCTGCTCCGGGGTCAGGCTATCGATCCGGATCCCCATGAACTGAAGCTTCCTGCGGGCCACCTCCAGGTCCACCTCCCTGGGGACCGTGATCAGCTTTTCGGTGATCCGGCCCTCGTTTTCCGCCAGATACCTGGCGGACAGCGCCTGAATGGCGAAGCTCATGTCCATGATCTCCGCGGGGTGCCCGTCTCCCGCGGCCAGGTTCACCAGGCGGCCTTCCGCCAGGACATACACATGCCTGCCATTGGAAAGGGTATACCCCATGATGTTGCTGCGCATCTCCCGGGCCTCGCTGGCGTTCTCCCTGAGCCACTTCATGTCCACTTCAACGTCAAAGTGTCCGGCATTGCAGAGGATGGCCCCCTCCTTCATCGTCAGCATGTGCTCCCCGGTGACCACGCCCGAGCAGCCGGTTACCGTCACAAAGAAATCTCCCAGGGGCGCCGCTTCGCTCATCGGCAGCACGGTGAACCCGTCCATGACGGCTTCAATGGCCTTGATGGGGTCCACCTCCGTCACGATGACACGGGCGCCCTGTCCCTTGGCCCGCATGGCCACTCCCTTGCCGCACCAGCCATAGCCGGCGACCACCACGTTCTTGCCGGCCACGATCAGGTTGGTCGTCCGGTTGATGCCGTTCCAGACCGACTGGCCGGTGCCGTAGCGGTTGTCAAACAGGTGCTTGCAGTCCGCGTTGTTGACCATGACCATGGGGAAGCGCAGATGCCCCGCCTTCTCCATGGCCACAAGGCGCACGATTCCCGTGGTGGTCTCCTCACAGCCGCCGATCACGTAGGGCAGTTCCTCCTGCATCTCGGTATGCAGCATGTGGACCAGGTCGCCCCCGTCGTCGATGATGATGTTGGCATGGTGCGACAGCGTCTCCCGGATATGGGACGTGTACTCCTCCTCCGTCGCCCCGTGCCAAGCATAGACATTCATCCCCTCCTTCACCAGCGCCGCCGCCACGTCATCCTGCGTGGACAGGGGGTTGGATCCGGTAATGTACATCTGCGCGCCTCCGGCCGCCAGGACCTCGCACAGGTAGGCGGTCTTCGCCTCCAGATGGATGGACAGCGCGATCCTCCTGCCCTCAAACGGGCGCGTCTTCCTGAAGTCCTCCTCCAGGCTCCGCAGCAGCGGGCAGTTGCGCCGCACCCATTCGATCTTGTTCTCCCCCGAGGGCGCGAGTTGAATGTCTCTGATAATGCTCACTATGGTCCTCCTCCGTATGATTGCTCGTCAGTAGATTTCGCCGGGAGCCGGCTTTTTCAGGATCGCGGACAGGTTTGTCATGATCCCGGCGGCCACCTCCGGCTTGTTCATCGTGTAGACATGGATATGGCGGATCCCGTTGGCGATCAGATCGATGATCTGCTCTGTCGCGTAAATGATTCCGGCCTGCTTCATGGATTCGGGATCCTCGCCGAAGCAGTCCACGATCGCCCTGAAGCGCTGGGGCACTTCCGTCCCTGACATCTCCACGCTGCGCCTGAGCTGCTTCGGATGGGTAATGGGCATGATTCCGGCGATCACGGGAACCTGGATGTCCATTTCGCGCGCGCGGTACAGGAATTTGTAGAAAATGTCATTGTCAAAAAACATCTGCGTGGTGATGAAGCTCAGGCCCGCATCCACCTTTTCCTTCAGGTGCTTCAGGTCCTCCGTCCGGTGCTCGCATTCCACATGCCCCTCGGGATAGCACGCGCCGCCGATGCAGAAATCCCCGTGTTCACGGATCTCCCGGATCAGCTCAATCGCGTAGCGATAGTCCGTCGACACCCTCCCGCCCTTCGGGATGTCCCCTCTCAGGGCCAGGATGTTCTCGATCCCGTTCTCCCGGTACAGATCCAGCATCCTCAGGACATGCTCCCGGTCCGAGGAGACGCAGGTCAGATGCGCCAGCGTCGTGACGCCATACTCCTGCTGAATCTCCGCGGCGATCCGGGTCGTGAAGGCGCTCGTGCCGCCTCCCGCGCCGTAGGTCACGCTCATAAAATCAGGGCGCATCGCCGCGATGCGTTTCGCCGCCTCTGCAGTCTCGGTATACTTCTCGCTGGTCTTCGGCGGGAAAACCTCCAGAGAGAAGGTGACACCTTCCCTTGCCAGTATCTGTGATATCCGCATACTTCTCCTCCCGGGTCCGTTGCCGGTTGAACTGTGCACAGGCAACGCCCTGTTTTTCCTCCTGAATGGGGCGGCATCGCGCCGGGTCTCCTGACGGACGGTGCACAAGCCCCGCGTCCGGGCGCCGCGGCACGAATCCCGGGGCCCTCCCGGTTCCATCATGCCTGTCCGCCCTTTCCGCGGGGCCGCGCAGTCTCGTCCTGCCCGTTTACAGCCAGGTCACCGTCTGTTCAATGGGCTTGCGGCTGAAGTGGTTGGGCAGGGGGCCCGCCCCTTCCGCAGCATATCCCAGGTCAAGGAGCATCAGGACCTCCTCATTGTCCGGCAGCTCCAGCGCCAGGGCCGCTTCCGCCGGATCCACGAAGTTGATCCAGCAGCTGTCCACGCCCTCGGAGGCCGCGGCCAGCATCATGTGGGTGGCCACGATGGTGGCATCCTCCACGCCGGAGGTCCGCTCCCCGCCGGGATAGGTGAACACGTTTTCCCTGTCAAATGCGACCACCAGGACCGTGGGGGCGCCGTAACGGCAGGGCGTCACCTGGTCGATCCTCGCCAGCATCTCCGGGGACTGCAGTACATAGACATGCTGTTCCTGCAGGTTCTTGGCCGTGGGGGCCAGCCGTCCGGCTTCCAGGATGATGTCCATCTTCCCGCGTTCCACCTGTGCCGCGCTGAAGCGCTTGCAGGAATAACGCGCCCTCATGAGTTCGAGCATTTCCATGTCTTCCTCCTTTCCGGCCTCCCGCAGGCCGGTTTTGATACCGGAAGAATACCACATCCTGCGCCATCTCATCAAGGGAGGCAGTTCCCGGGCTCAAAAGAACGTCCCGATCCGGCAGACATCAGGGCCGCCTTCCATGCGTGCCTGGCGACCTTTCAGCAGTTCACCCCTGCTTCGGGATGATCCGGTACGGACGGATGAAAGGATGCCCTGTATGTATTCCCTCCTGCGGTTCATTTCTTATAGTCTCATGACAGCATATAAATACATCTTATCAAAAAAAGATACAAAAAAAGCCTGTGAATACAGGCTTTAACCAGAATAATACTAAGAACAGGCAATCCGCGGCTGCGCGGTAGCCAGGGAATGAGGGTTCATTTGCAGGCCGTCCTCACGCACTGGTCGGACGGCCCGCTCAGGAGCGGGAATGCGTCTCCCCGCACAGGAAACCGGCCTCCCGGGGGATCCCGCCGGGCACTGTCCTCCGGCGGTTCTACCTTCCCAGAACCTGTTTCAGGGTCTCCAGCATGATCTTCAGGTCCAGGGGCTTGGCGATATGCGCCTGCATTCCGGCATCCAGGGCCGCCTTCTGGTCCTCCTTGAACGCATCCGCGGTCATGGCAATGATCGGGATGCGCGACCTGGCCGGATCTTCAAGGGCGCGGATGGCCCGGGTTGCGTCATATCCGTTCATCACCGGCATCTGGATGTCCATGAGGATCGCGTCATAGGTTCCCGGCTCCGCCCGGACCACCGCCTCCACAGCCGCCTTTCCGTCCTGGGCGCAGTCGATCTGAAAGCCTTCATGGGTCAGGAGCATGGTTGCAATCTCCTGGTTGATGAAGTTGTCCTCCACCAGCAGAAGGCGGATTCCGGAAAAGTCCGCCTTCTCCTCTTTGTCCGCCGGGGTTTCAGGAAGCTCTTTGGGCGGCACAGGCTGGAAGCTCAGATGCATGGTCAGGGTCGTTCCTTCTCCCTGCCGCGTATCCACCTCGATGGTCCCGCCCATCCTGTCCACAAAATTCTTGGTGATGGCCATGCCCAGCCCCGTCCCCTGGATCTTGCTGACCGTGCTGGTCCTCTCCCGCTCAAAGGGGGTAAACAGGCGCTTGGCAAATTCCGGGCTCATCCCGATTCCCGTATCCCGCACCATGAATTCGCAGGAGACCTTCTTCTCAGTTTTCTCCACCTGCCTCATGGCCAGGGTCACGCTGCCCCCCTCCGGCGTAAACTTGCCGGCATTGCTGAGCATATTCATCAGGGCGCGGCTGAGCTGGCTCCTGTCGCACAGCACCCAGGTCTCCCCCGTCTCCCATTCCCGGATGAACTGAAGGCGCTTGCTGTCCATCTGGGGGGTGACCAGGTCCACAACGTCGCACAGGAGGTTCTCCAGGCACACCTGCTCCTGTTCCAGGTCCACCCCGCCGTTTTCGATCCGGCTCATTTCAAGCACGTCATTGATCGTATCCAGCAGCTGCCGTCCGGCGTTTTCAATTTTCTTCAGATATTCCCTTGTTTCCTCCACGGTGATGCCGTCCCGGCCCGCCAGGAGCGTATATCCGGTAATGGCGTTGAGCGGGGTGCGCAGGTCATGGGACATGTTGGACAAAAACCGGCTCTTGGCCTCGCTGGATCTCTTGGCTGCCTCCATTTCCGCCCGGATGTGCTCATGCTCCTTGATCTTGTCCGTAATGCGCCGGACCAGCAGCAGCATGACATAGACAAATATGCTGCCCCCAAAGAGGATGGAGGCCACGACCATGTCCGGCTTCCCAAACAGTCCCACGGCCAGATAGCCGCACAGGAAGAGGATCAGGAGCAGGATCGGGAGCTGAAGGATTCTGCTCTCCCGCTTCCAGTCATCCCTGACCCTCACATCCCGGGCGAATCGGATATACCGGCTGATGTTCCACGCCATCAGTGCAGCGCCCATAAAAACCATCGCTACAGTCAAGCCGGTATCACCTCCTCACGCACTGGTTCAGTCATATTCGCAAAAGTCCGGGCTGCGGCATGCAGGAATGCGGTGCCGCCCCTCCGGGGTGCAGCGGTTCCCGCGCCGACGGATGCCTTCCTCCCTGCATTCCCGCATGCCGGCAGGCTTTTCCCGCCGGCGGATGCCCGGAAAGGTTCCGTTCATTTTTCCCGGCCTGCCGGGAAGAGGATGCAAAGCTTCTCCTTCCGATGTCAGCGCGCATCCCCGAAACATTATAGCCGGGAGCGGGCCTGACTTCAACATCCTTCCTTGACCCGGGCATCCGGAGGAAGCCCGCAGCTCCGGCCCGACCCGGCCGCCCGGGCACCTCCTTCCGGGATTTCGGCGGGGCTGATCCCCCGGAAGCGGAAAAAGCCCGAAATCCCCGCATGCTCAGGGATTTCGGGCATCCGTGCTTCAAACAGCGGTCCGCTTTCCGACATTCCCGGGTGGGCCGGCTTTCAAAAGCCGCCTTCCAGAATGGGATCGATGATCCTCCTGCCCACCTCAAAAATGTTCTCCATGGCGGTAACAAAGATATCCGCGGATTCAGTGCTGTCCTCTGACGCGATCTGCAGGGGTTTGCGCTCCCCCCAGAGGGTTTCGGGGGTGACATTCTTCAGGAAAACATCCATGTTCACGCTGACCCGAAGGAGGATCAGCCGCTCCAGCATGCCCATCCTCTTCACCGCCCGCGCCACGGCCACATCCTCCATTTCCGTCATGGCAAAGGGATCCGGGCACCGGTAGGTGCTTGTCATCAGCAGCGCGTTTTCATGGCCATGGGCTCCCTTCCAGTAATTGTCACCGGTCACCACGGTGCCCAGCAGGACGTGCGGATCCCGGATGGCCCAGTCAGCGCCTTCAAAGGTGGCCGCCATGACGCTCCGGGTGACCTCCGTCGTCTTCACCGGCGTATCCTTCACAAGCGCATAGACCCTGGCCGTCAGCTGCGGGTCCATGAGGACCACGGCGCTGTCATCAAAGTCCGCGTCATGGAACCAGGTCGTTCCCTCCGGATCCGCAAGCTCCCTCGCATCCGCGTGGTGCCCCAGATCGTAGTCCACCGCCGCGGAAATGACGGCCACATCGCCCATGACGGTCGTTTCCACGGCCGACCCGGCGCAGCCGACGGAGAGGATGTAGGCCTTTGAAAAATCAAAACGGCTGTCGGACAGGACCTCCATGGTCGTGAGCGCGGCGCTGATTTTTCCCATGCCGGTCTTGCACAGGGCGACGCCATCCTTCACATACAGCGTCCCGGAGCCGGATGTCAGCTCATACCCGTCGGATCCCTTCAGGTAATGTTCATAGAAATACTGAGCCTCTCCGGGAGCATCCCCCTCCATGTTCCCGACTTCGAATTTGGGAAGCAGCAGCACCTTCACCGGAACAGGCAGGGAGGGCTGCTCCGCCAGGGACAGGGACCAGCCAAGCACCATCAGGACGCTCACGGCCAGGATTGCCAGTTTTTTCATTCCGCTTTTCCCCCGTTTCGTTTTCCGGCATATTGCCCCGTGTTCGGGAGAACCGGGCATCACCCCGGTTCTTCCCTCCCGTGGATCCCGTTCCCGCGGGTCAGCCGTGGGTCGGGAATTCGATGATGACGGACTCAAAGGGGCGCAGAGAATAGGTCAGCATATGGGTGTACCCGTCGCAGTCATGCCACTGGGCGGTCAGGGGCGGGATCCCGCCGATCTCCGCGGGGTTGCCCTGGCCGGGCAGGCTGTCGTAGGTGGAGAAAATGCGGCGGTACAGGCCCTCCATGGGCACGCCCACGGTGTAGTCGTGGTATTCCACCGGGGAGAAGTTGCACACCACCAGCACCGCCCCGTCGTAGTTCCAGGGGTTGCGGCGGTAGTAGGCGACGATATTGCGGTCCGAGTCGCCGCGGTTGACCCACTCGAAGGTGGTGGGATTCTTGCTGTCCATGTACAGCACCGGCGTGTTCCTGTACACGGCCAGCAGGTTCTGGACGCACTGCATGATGTCCCTGTGGGCAAAATCGTCCGCCAGGTGCCAGTCAATGCTCTTTTTCACGTTCCACTCCTGGTCCATGGCGAATTCCTGGCCCATGAACAGCAGCTTCTTTCCGGGGAAGGTGAACTGCCAGGTGTACATGGCCTTGAGGGTGCCCATGCGGTCCTGCTGCTCGCCCGGCGCCTTGCGCACCATCGTTCCCTTTCCGTACACCACCTCATCGTGGCTGAGCACCAGCACGTAGTTCTCCGTGAAGGCATAGTCCGCGATGTGGGTGAGGGTGTTGTGGTGCCACTTGCGGTAGATGGGGTCCATGTTCAGGTAGCGGATGGTATCGTTCATCCAGCCCATGTTCCACTTGAAGGTGAAGCCCAGACCGCCGTGGGTCACGTCCTCGGTGATGCCCCATTCCGCGGAGGAGTCCTCCGCGATGAGGAAGCCCGTGGTCTGTCCGCACACCTCGAAGTTGAGCTGGCGCAGGAAATCCATGCTCTCCAGGTTCATGCGCCCGCCAAACACGTTGGGCCGCCATTCAGCGCGGTCATAGTCGTTGTACAGCATGGAGGCCACGGCGTCCACGCGCAGCGCGTCGATGTGGAACTCCCGGATCCAGTACATCGCATTGGCGATGAGGAAGGAGCGGACCTCCGGCTTGCCGTGGTCAAAGGACAGGGTGCCCCAGACCGGGAACTCCCGGCGCAGGGGGTCGGAGTTCTCATACAGCGGCGTGCCGTCAAACCAGCCCATGGCAAACTCGTCCTTCGGGAAATGGGCGGGCACCCAGTCGAGGATCACGCCGATGCCGGCCTGGTGCATGCGGTCCACGAAATAGCGGAAGTCATCCGGCGTGCCGTA
>OMRS01000132.1 GCA_900313545.1 uncultured Eubacteriales bacterium
AATCCTCTGGCAGTTGCTGAGCGAAAAATTGAACACGTCATTGAGAGAGGACTGGTCGATATGGAAGGGAATCACGATTTTGCCATATCCCAGTGCCTGGGACAATTCCTTGGGTACCCAGACAGATCCCTGGGACCTTTCGGACAGGATCAGGACAAAGCATTTGCAGTCCCTGATGGCCAGAGGAATGGCATTTGCATAGCTGTCTCCCGGAAGAATGGATTCGGGAGCCATCCAGCATGAGATCCCGTTGCGGACAAGGACATCCCGAACGTGCTGGGCCACCTTTGCATCCTTGGTCGAGTAACTGATAAAGACGTCATCCATGACAGATTTCCCTCCATTGTATCAAAGGCTTATGAAGGACTCCGGACCTGCCGTGCGTGAATGCTGACCCTATTTTACAGCAGGACCGGTTTACGCTTCAAGAACCCGGAGGGAATCCTGCTGCATGGGAAAATGAAAGGGGCTGCCGCATGGATGCGACAGCCCTGAGGGAAGATCTGCCCGGAAGGATGAGGCCCTCTGGCTGAGGTCTGCAGCCGGGGGGCGCAGGAGAGCGCAGCTGATGACACCGCTTTTCGGTGCAGACCGGAGGAATGAGCCGCCAGTCTCAGCGAAACGGGCGGAGGTTCCTCCTCCCTGGAACATCTGCGCAGACTTCGAAGACGGAGAAGGGCAGAGGATTACTTTGAGGCTGCACCGTACCAGGACTCCGCATGCTCCCTGAACTGGATCATGGACGGCTCATGGTTGTAGAACATGTGGCCGGAGGGATAATAGGTAAAGGAGAGACGGCTCTGCTGGGACTCATTGAGGAACAGGTGGTTGTAGACCCATTCCGTTGCGAAGAAAGGCGTCGCCAGGTCATACTGACCGGAGACGACCCAGATCTTGAGGAAGTCGTTTTTGGCCAGACAGTCGTGGATGGTGTCCTCCTGGCAGAAGATCTGGTTGTCCAGTCCGAACTGCCACTTGTAGTTCACATCATTGGAAAGGGTTTCATAGAACCGGTCCGTGGTGTATTCCAGAGACCGCGCCAGATAGTCATTGAAGGCAGAGGCAAACGCTTCGCCGACGCCGTTGTCGGAGGGGTCGGAGTAGGTACCGGCGTTGCCGGTCATCATGGAGCCGGTGTACCGGCTGTCATATCTGCCGATGACCTTTCCTTCGTCCTTCAGCAGCAGGGTGGTGAAGTCGTTCAGCTGGATACGCAGGTTTTTGTCCAGAATATCCTCTTCCTTGAGGCCGATATAGGCGGCGAGGCGGGCGGCAACGGCCCGGGTTTCGTCCTGGGTCATGCTGGTGCCCTTGTACAGCGCGGGCTGATATTCTTCCGCCGTGAATTTCCTGACTTCGCTTAGGAAATCGTCCAGGGACATGTTCTGATAGGTTTCATTCAGACGGTGGTGATACCAAGCAGCCGCGGCGTAGGAGGGAACGAAGCTGGCATAGGGAAGATCATTGCTGCCGGAAAATTGAAGGGCCGAATAGTCATTTGCGCAGGAAATCAGGATGATTCCGTTGAGGGCGATGTGGTAGCAGGACTGCAGATAGTCGCACACGTAGATGGCCCGGGCGGTTCCAAAGGATTCACCGGCCAGGTATTTCGGGGAAGCCCAGCGGTTGTAGCGGGAGATGTAGAGCCGGATGAAGTCGCTCACGGAGACGCAGTCCCCCTCGAGGGAATAGAACGTGTTTTCCTCAGTTCCGGGAAGTGCCCGTGAATAGCCGGTGCCCACGGGGTCAATGAAAACCAGGTCCGTGATGTCAAGCAGGGAGTATTCATTCTCCCGGGTCACGGTCGGGACGCTCACCACCATTCCGTCAGCGTCAAGGGCCACCTTCCGCGGAGAAAACAGGCCCATGTGGAGCCAGACGGAGGAACTGCCGGGGCCGCCGTTAAAGATGAAGGTGATCGGGCGGGGAGAGGCGTCGTCCGGTGCTTCCACGTTGTAGGCGGTAAAGAAGACCTCGTAGTCTCCCAGGTCGTTGTGCATGCAGATGGTTCCGGTGGTGGCGGTATACTCCAGGGGTGTTCCCTTGATGGTGACGCTGTGGGTGGTCTCCACCAGGTTGTCCTTCGGGAGCGGGGCGGCGTCGGCAGCCTTCTCCTCTTCGCCGAGGACACACAGGGGAAGCAGGAGGATGGCCAGCAGGATCAGTGCCAGCACGGGGGTAAGCTTTTTCTTCATTTGGTTCTCCTCTCCGCCCGGAGAAATGCCGGGCAACAGGTTGAGTGGGGACACGGCAGACGCGGGCAGTTGACCAGATGGGACAGGGAGAAAGATGCTGCTTCGGCAGCGCGGCACGGGAAGCCGCCGACAGGGGGACCGGGGATCGTTCCGCCGGCGTGTCTGCCGGGGAAACCCGCTGAGGGCCGGAGCACAGGGAGCATTTTCCCTGAAACCACTAAGGATGATTCTATCAGATTTATGTGAAATGATCAAAAGAAAACCCTGCAGGAACGATAAGAACCGGAGAAAACAGGAAATCCCCGGGAGAAGGGCAGGATGAAGTGACAGGGGGATGGTTTCAATGAGCTGGAAAATGTGCTATGGTTAGGGAAACGGGTGCCGCAACGGATTGCGACACCTCAAGCAGAAAACTGTAAGGAGATGTCCCATGAAGCCAATTCTTAAAGAGGAAATTCTGTCCGCCTTACGCAGCCTTGGCCTGGAGAAGGGGGATACGGTCATGGTCCATACTTCCCTGTCGAAGATCGGGTATGTCTGCGGCGGCGCACAGACCGTTATTGAAGCGCTGACACAGACGGTTGGCGGGGAGGGGACAATCATGATGCCGAGCCAGTCATGGAAAAACCTGGATCCGGAGGACGGCGTCCACTGGGATGTGGACAGGCAGTACTGGCAGGTGATCCGGGACAACTGGCCCGCATATGACAAGCACCTGACCCCGACAAACACCATGGGTGCGGTCGCGGAAATGTTCCGCTCGTGGCCGGGTGCTGTGCGCAGCGATCATCCCGCAAGATCGGTGGCGGCGTGGGGAAAGCATGCGCAGGAGCTGACTCAGGGCCATGATCTGTCCAACATCTTCGGAGACGGTTCTCCGCTGGGCCGGCTGTACGATCTGGACGGGAAGGTCCTGCTCATCGGTGTCGGATACGAGAAGAATACCTCGCTGCATCTGGCGGATGCCAGGGCGGAATATCCCGGAAAGCATACCTGCGTGGAGCACAGTGCGGTAACGGAAAACGGGAAAAGGGTCTGGAAGGCGTATGAAACGCTGTTTGTTGACGGGGAGGACTTTGAGAAGATCGGGGAGGCGTTTGAGCACAGCAGCAGTGCCGGCGTCAGCCGGGCTATGCTGGGAGGTGCGCAGCTGCGCCTGATGAGCCAGCGCGCTCTGGTGGACTTTGCGGTCGGGTGGATTGAAGCAAACCGCAGATAACCGGCGGCCGGGGGCGGGAAAACGAAGGAAAACCAGAACTCTGAAAAAAAGTTGAAAAAAAGTTGAAGGCGGGAATGTTCGGAAATATCGGGGAGACAAAGGGGTGATCAGGGGAAGGAATCGGCAGGAAACCTGACAAAAGACGAACATTCAAAAGGCGACCTCAAAAGGACGTTCAGAATCCGGCGGGAGAAGGACGAATTTTGTGTTTTTTGGGTGTTGACAGCCTGAGGGATCGATGATAAACTGCGCA
>OMRS01000099.1 GCA_900313545.1 uncultured Eubacteriales bacterium
CCCTTATGAAGGTGTTTGAGGCGCTGGGCTTTGAGAGACGGCACACCAAGAGAGACATCGAAGGCGGCCAGAACATCAATTATGCCATGAAGGATGCGGAGGGACACCGCATCAACATCACCAGCTCGGAGACCATGGAGCGGGACCTGACATCCATCAGCATGAATGTGGACAACTTCGAGGAAGCCTACGAGCTGCTGCTGTCCAAAGGTTTCGTCAATCCCCGGGGAGATAAGGTGACCGACACCAGTTCCTCCAGGTCGACCATGCTGATTGCACCTTCGGGCTTCCCGATCACGGTTTCTCAGCATATTCACAAGAACTGATGAACGGTCAGTCTGGCGTGTACATTGAACTGAAAACGAAAAAGCATCTTCTGAATGGGTTTCAGGGATGCTTTTTTTGGGGGCGGGGTGAAAAGAAGAGGAGAGACGATCATGATCATACGGACTGGATGCGGCGGAAAATCCCTTTCCTCATGAAGAAATTGTTCGGTATCTGTGCGGATTGGGTGGAGGGAAGGGGAAGATGCATCTCCTGCCATGCAGGATGCCGCGAGACTGGACTTCAGAGTTTCTTCGATGGATACCGTATGCGGAGAAGCTTGATCTGACAAAACAATCTGGTGGTGGAGATTCCGTTGGTCTCATGGTAAAATAAGCATGTGTGTTTGACAACGCTGCAGTGCTGGAAGGATGTATCGACATGGGAAAGGGGGCAGGGCAGGGGAAGCGGGCCTGCCTGACATAGTATGGACCTCAAAGCGAGGGAATCCCTGCGGATGGGCGGAATCCGCCTGGACCGCCTGATCGTGGTGTTCATCGCCTCCACCATCCTGATCAGCATCAGCCTGCTGGCCACGACCTTTGTGATGCGCGAGTGCTATGAAGAGCTGATTGAGGTTACCAACAAGTATGTGGCACTGTATCAGAGGGTCGCCGATATGGAAAATGCGTCGGATTTCCTCAGTGATCAGGCCAGGGCATTTGTATCCTCGGGAGACCTCAAATATGTGGAGGGTTATTTTCGGGAAGTCAATGAGGATAAACGGCGTGAGAAGGCGCTGGCGGAGGTCAAGCGCCAGATTTCCTATGTCCGGGCGACCCAGTTCCTCAGCCAGGCGCTGGCTGATTCCAAACATCTGGAGGTCCAGGAGTATACCGCCATGCGGCTGTATATGACCGCCATCGGGGCCGACCTGAGCCCCTATGCCTCGACCATTGGGCGGATATCCCTTACACCGGAGGAGAAAGACCTGACGCCGGAAGAGCAGAAGGCCAGGGCCCAGTACCTCATGTATTCACCTCTGTATGAACAGTACAAGTCCAGAATCCGTGACGATGTGGACCGGAGCATCCGGGAAATGGAAAAGGATATCCAGAGGGACCAGAAAGAGAGGGAAACCCGGCTGGAGCACATGAGGGAACTGCAGTTCATACTGATTGTGCTGACGCTTCTTCTGACGGCTCTTCTGGTTGGCAGCCTGATGCTACTGATTCTCAAACCCCTGCGCAGGATTCTGGAACGCATCCGTCTCCAGCAGCCCGCACCCCTGTCCGGGGTCCGGGAACTGCAGTATGTGGTGTCTGCCTACAACCAGGTTCTTCGGGAGAACATGGACGTGCGCAGTCAGCTGACCTATGATGCCGACCATGACAGCCTGACGGGTGTATACAACCGCCGGATCTTTGAACGGAACCTGCTGGAGTACAACAGCAGGGAGCAGATCATGATTCTGGCGGACATCGACCTGTTCAAGCAATACAATGACCAGTACGGTCACGAGACGGGCGACCGGGTGCTGCGCAGGGTGGCGGATACGCTTCTCGGCTGCTTCGACAGGGATGCCCGTATCTGCCGGATTGGCGGGGATGAGTTTGCTGTGATCCTGACAGATAGAACCTCCGGCAGGAAAAAGGTGACCCGGATACTGGATGAGGTCAGGGGCCGTCTTCGCGAGGACGCGGAGGGCCATGGCCCCATCACCCTGAGCATAGGGATTGACCTGGCCGGTCCGGACAAGCCGGGGGAAAAGGCCTACAGCGATGCGGATGAAGCGCTGTATCGGGTCAAGGAAGACGGGCGGGATGGATATGCCTTCTCGAAGGAGAGCACCTGCTTCCACGAAATCCGGAAATGACATAACGACAGGGCCCGGTCCTGCTTTGGCAGGACCGGGCCCTCAAAGGTCATGGGATGTTATTTTTCATCTGGCCTGCAGGCGCAGTGGCCCGGGCAGGAGGCACATCCGCAGGAACAGGAGTGTTTTCCCCGGCGACGGTTGACGATTCCCCGGATGAGGATGGCGGCGAAGACGGAGAAGACCAGCAGGGCGATAAGAAAGGTGGACAGGTTCATGGAAATTCCTCCTTATTTTCCGGTTGCATCCACTGCGCGAACGTTCCCGGAAGCTCCGCTGTGGGGATTTTTACGGAACAGAAGAACCAGGACGACGACACTGGCGATGACGGCGATCAGGGTTCCAATGCCCATGCTGCTGCCGTTGAGAACCTGCCCGTACTGATAAATCAGGAAGGACGCCACATAGGCAAAGCCGCACATGTAGCCGATGGCGAACAGGGTCCAGCGGGCGCTGTTCATCTCCCGCCGAATGGCGCCAATGGCCGCAAAGCATGGGGCGCACAGCAGGTTGAAGATCATGAAGGCGTAGGCTGCGGTGGGAGTGAAAGCCATGGCAATTTGCCCGCTCAGATCCCCGGGATACAGGACACCGAGGGTGCTGACAACCTGTTCCTTGGCGATGAGGCCGGTGATGGTGGCCACGGTGGCCTCCCAGTTTCCAAAGCCCAGAGGGGCAAAGATAAAGGCGATATGGGAGCAGAGAAGCGCAATCAGGGAGTCGTCGCTGTCTGTCACCATTGAGAAGGAGCCGTTTTCAAAGCCGAAGTTCTTCATGAACCAGAGAATGATGGAAGAGGCCAGAATGACGGTTCCCGCACGCTTGATGAAGGAGGATGCCCGCTCCCAGGTGGAACGCAGCACGTTCTTCATGCTGGGAATGTGGTAATTGGGCAGCTCCATGACAAAGGGGGCAGGGTCACCTGCGAACATCCGGGATTTTTTGAGCAGGATGCCTGAGATCACGATGGCGGCTACACCCGCAAAATAGGCGGAGGTTGCCACGAGTCCGCTGCCGTGAAACAGCGCGCCGGCAAAGAGCGCGATGATGGGCATCTTGGCGCCGCAGGGAATAAAGCAGGTGGTCATGACCGTCATCCGCCGGTCCCGTTCGTTTTCAATAGTCCGGGAGGCCATGACGCCGGGTACACCGCAGCCGGTGCCCACCAGCATGGGAATGAAGGATTTGCCGGACAGCCCGAATTTTCTGAAAATGCGGTCCATGATGAAGGCGATACGGGCCATGTAACCCACGTCCTCCAGGATGGCAAGCAGGAAGAAGAGCACCATCAGCTGGGGGACGAAGCCCAGCACGGAGCCCACGCCGGCGATGATGCCGTCGACGATCAGGCTGCTCAGCCAGGGTGCGCAGTGGACCGAATCAAGCCACTGGGAAACCACCACCGGAATTCCACGAACATAGGTACCGTACGCGGCGGGATCCGGCTCCCTGACCTCCAGCGCCTTGCGGAAGGCGGCCGCGTCCACCTCATGGGACTCGGATTCACCCGTTTCATCGTCATAGGTATAGACGGTGGCCTTCAGGTCGCCCGTCTTCTGGAGGAAGGCCTCCAGGGTTTCCCCGCTCAGTTTTCCCTCCTCCAGGGCCTGAGCAGCTTCCCGGGTATCCACGCCTTTGTCCCGGGCAGAGGACAGGTAAGCGTCGATGGACTTTTCCGCAAGCTCGAATTCTCCGGCGGCGTCCTCATAGCCATCTCCGCCGGAGATGAACCAGCCGTCCCCGAACAGCCCGTCATTGGCCCAGTCCGTTGCACGGGCGCCGATGGAAATGGGCAGGGAGCCCATGGCGAGGGTATACATGAGAAACATGATCAGGACAAAGATGGGCAGCGCCAACACCCGGTGGGTGACCACCTGATCGATCCGGTCCGAGGTGGTGAGACTGTGTTTGGGCGCAGCCTTCACCACCGCCCGGTTGACCACGTTGTTGATATAGGCATAGCGCTGATTGGTGATGATGCTCTCGGCATCGTCATCCATTTCGTTTTCACAGTCGACGATGTGTTGCTCCAGATGGCTTTTGAGGTCCTCGGGCAGGCTGAGCTCCTCGAGCACCTTCTCATCGCGCTCAAAGACCTTGATGGCGTACCAGCGCAGGTTGCGGCTGTCCACCTTGCCCTCAATGGATTCCTCGATATGGGCCAGGGCGTGTTCTACGCTTCCGGTGAAGACATGGGGCTGCTGCTCCTTTGCGGGATGGCTGAGGGTGTCCAGCAGGGTCTGCATGGCTTCCATGCTTCCCTCGCCTTTCAGGGCAGAGAGGGTGACCACCCTACACCCGAGGGCCTTGCCGAGGCGGTCGATGTCGATCTTGTCCCCGTTCTTGCGCACCAGGTCCATCATGTTGACGGCAACCACCACCGGAAGCCCCAGTTCAATGAGCTGGGTGGTCAGGTACAGATTGCGTTCAATGTTGGTGCCATCCACGATGTTGAGAATGGCATCCGGCTTTTCCTTCACCAGGTAGCTGCGGGCCACCACTTCCTCCAGCGTGTAGGGGGAGAGAGAGTAGATGCCTGGGAGGTCCTGAATGATGACATCCTTGTGCTCTTTGAGGCGGCCTTCCTTTTTCTCCACGGTGACGCCGGGCCAGTTGCCGATATACTGGTTCGAGCCGGTCAGCAGGTTGAACAGGGTAGTTTTGCCACAGTTGGGGTTGCCGGCCAGTGCGATCCTGATGTCCATATGCCTCATTCCTTTCAGAGGAAAGTCCTATTCCTCAACTTCTATCATTTCCGCGTCGCTCTTGCGGATGGTCAGTTCATATCCCCGCAGATTCAGCTCCATGGGGTCACCCAGGGGGGCCACCTTGCGCACGTGGATCTCCACGCCCTTGGTGATGCCCATATCCATGATCCGGCGCCTGACCGGACCTTCTCCGTGAAGCCGCCTGACGATGACGGTTTCGCCCACGTTGACATCCTTCAGTGTTTTCATGTTCTTCCTCCTGTTCAGACCATGATGCGGCTGGCCATGGAGACATCCAGCCCGATGCGGCTGTCCCTGACCTGTACGATGACATTTCCCGAGAGAACACTGACGACGGTGACCTCCGTACCGATGACGAAGCCCAGTTCTGCCAGATGCTGCCGGACATCATCCCGTCCGGTGATCTTGGCAATGGTCACGGTTTCGCCCTGTGGAACCATGGAAAGGGGATACATATTCAATCCTCCAGTCGTTGCTGCCGAATATCCGGCATTTGTTTTTGTCTTCTAACGCTGTTAGTATAGGTTAACAAATAGGGCATGTCAAGGGAATTTTCAAAATATAGGGGTGGTTTGGACGATCTGCCGGGGATATGGGAAAAGAGGAACCGCGTTCCCGGATGATGTCTGCCTGAGCTGCCTGCGGGAGGGGTGCAAATGTGCCTTCGTGCGGCCAGACCATGGAAAACAAGGGCGAAAAATGATATGCTTTGCGTGCCCCTGACGCGGTGACCGCGGGCTTCACGGGCACAGGTGACAAAGGAGGAGAACATGAACAAAGGCTCACAGCCGGAAAACGGGCAGACGGGCAAGCAGGCGCTCTTTGCCAGCGTCCCCGTTCCAAAGGCCCTGATGACCATGGCGATTCCAACCATTATCAGCCAGGTGATCAATCTTCTGTACAACATGGTGGACACCTTCTATATCGGGCGCACAGGTAATTCCTATATGATGGCCGCCACCACGGTCACGCTGACGCTGGTGATGCTCAATGTGGCCCTTTCCGGTCTGTTTGGCATCGGCGGAGGCAGCACGGTAGCCCGTCTCATGGGGGCGCAACGGCCTGACAAGGCCCGCCAGGTCAGCGCGTTCTGCCTTTATGGCTCCGCAGCGGTGGCCCTGGTCATCTCCCTGCTTCTGGGAGCGTTTCTGAATCCGGTGCTGTCCTTTCTGGGCGCATCCTCCGCCACGCTTTCCTATGCCCGAAGCTATGCCCTGATCGTCATGGTGATCGGAGGGATGCCATCCCTCGTCTCTCTGACACTGGCACACCTGCTGCGCAATGCGGGCTATTCCCGGGAGGCCAGTCTGGGTCTGAGCGGGGGCGGGATCCTGAACCTGATTCTGGATCCGCTCTTTATGTTTGTACTGCTTCCCAGGGGCCAGGAGGTGACCGGCGCGGCGCTGGCCACCACGATTTCCAATACCTGCGCCTGCCTGTACCTGCTGTGGGTGTTCCGCCGCAGGGCGGGAGAGGGGGCCCCGCTGTCCCTGAGCCTGAGGACGGCCCGCAGCATCCGTGCTTCGCTGGTTCGGGATGTCCTGAACGTGGGCGTTCCCTCTGCGGTGCTTACAGGCCTGTTTGACGTGGCCAACATCTGCCTGAACATCCTTGCGGCGGCCCACAGTGATCTGGTGCTGGCGGGAATCGGCATCGTTCTCAAGGTGGAGCGCCTGCCAAACGCCGTCAACCTGGGCATCTGCCAGGGAATGCTGCCCATCGTGGCTTTCAACTATGCCTCGGGCAACCACGTGCGCATGCGGGAGACCATCCGGACGGCCAGACTGGCCGGGCTGGCGATCTCCGCGACCTGCATCCTGCTGTTTGAGGCCTTCGCTCCGGCAGTGTGCCGGGTGTTTCTGAGCACGACAGCAGGAAATGCAGAAACCGCCCTCAGGACGGTGGCCTATGCCACTCTCTTCCTGCGCATCCGTGCACTGGCTTCTCCCATGCAGTTCCTCAACTACAACACCTCCTACTGCATGCAGGCCATGGGCATGGGAAAAGCCACTATGCTCCACGCGATTGTCAGGGAGATGGTCTTCTATATTCCTTTTATGATTGTTTTTGACCGCATTTTCGGGGAGATTGGCCTGGTTGCGGCCCTGCCCGTGGGAGAAACCTGCGGAGCGCTGTTTGCACTGTTTCTGCTGTTCAGGGCACTTGGTGCCATGAACAGAAAGGAGGAGCCGCAGTGATCCTTGGATGCCATCTGAGTGCTTCCGGGGGATATGAGCATATGGCCGAGGAAATCCGATCCCTGGGCGGCAACACGTTTCAGTTTTTCACCCGCAATCCCCGGGGAGGCCGGGCAAGAGCCCGGGACCCAGAGGATGAGCGCCGTTTTGTGGAAATGGCTCCAGACCTCGGTATCCCGGTCATCATAGCTCATGCGCCCTATACTCTCAATGCCTGCTCGGCGGAGGAACGGATCCGGGAGTTTGCCAGGCAGGTCCTGGAGGAAGACCTGTGCAGGATGGAGGGCATTCCGGGCAGCCTGTACAATTTCCATCCGGGCAGCCATGTGGGACAGGGACTGGAGACGGGAATCCGGCAGATCGCCGGAATGCTCAACGCGGTCCTGACGGGGAACATGCACACCACGGTGCTGCTGGAGACCATGGCCGGCAAGGGCACCGAGGTGGGGGCGCGTTTTGAGGAACTCCGGGAAATTCTCGACCGGGTGGACCTGGGGGACCGGATGGGCGTCTGCCTGGATACGTGCCATGTCCATGATGCGGGGTACGACCTGGCTGGAGATCTGGACGGGGTTCTCACGGAATTTGACCGCGTAGTCGGTCTCTCCCGACTGAAGGCTGTCCATCTTAACGACAGCCGGAATCCCAGAGGGGCAAGGAAGGACCGGCACGAAAAGATCGGGGAGGGTGCTCTGGGCACCCCGAACCTGGTCCGGGTACTGACCCATCCCGCGCTTTCGCACCTGCCCTTTATCCTGGAAACGCCCAATGAACCGGAGGGATACGCGAGGGAAATCCGCATGCTCCGGGAGATCTGCGGAGAGAGATTCCCGCAGGAAATACCGGAAAGCTCTTTGGAGAAATGATAATGCGGGAGCGGATGCAGATGCATCCGCTCCCGCTGATATACAGAAAAAAGGTGGAAACTCCCCTGAACGCGCGGGACAGGGGAGGCGTGGAGAGCTTTCCCGTTACAGCGATGTGATGATGTTCCCGCTCTTTTTGGCAGTCATATAGCTGTCCTTGAGCATCCGTTTCATCCCCGCTCCGAAACTGAGGCCGAAAGCGGTGGCAAAGTATCCGTCGGTGATAATGATATCGCGGAACGGAAGCAGGGTCATGGTGACCATCAGCGGCAGACGTGCCCCGAAGTAGATATCTTCAAAGTTCCTCGTGATGCCGTTCACCAGATAGACCTGTGAATCATCCAGGGAAATGAAGACGGATCCTTTTTTCAGATGCCGTTCCAAGATGAATTTTCCCTGACGATGCCGCTTCCAGCTCCTGAGGATTTCCTGGTGTTCTTCCGGAAGCTGGGGATTTTCCTCCAGAAAGGCATCGATGAGCGTGTCGTCCGACCACAGGCAATGTGCAACTTCGATGGAGATGCTCGGGTCCGTCATGGGTCGGATCTCTTCATCATACGGCCTGACGACGTGTTTCTTCCTGTTGACAAATGTGAGCAGCGTCATCATCAGATTGAAAAAAAGCTCACTGTCTTCCCTGGATAAAGCCATTGGTGCACCCTCCTTTTTTAACTATAGAAATGATATGCGATGATCAAAATGCCATGCGTGATACAGTGAAGCAACATATATAATAATAACTCGGATGATTTGGGCTCCGTATATTTCCGCTGTTGTATGTGCTGAACGCGCACGGCACCCTGCCCCCCCTTGGGGGAGGGCTATAGATTTACTATCCGCTTCACATCAAAGGAGTCCTGTGCCCACAGCAGGAAATTCGAGAGGACCTGTTTCAAAGGCACACTCATGTACTCCTATGAAATGTGAGCAGTGCATTCTCGTGGCAAGGGTTCCTGCTGTGTGAATATAGCAGCAGACATTCTCTTTTTGAAGAGCCCGCGGCAAATGAGGGGGATACTGTCCCGAGGTGTTCTGTCCCGGATACTTCAGGAACAGGCGCAGAATGGTGTAAAGAATGCGTTTGAATGCCGTGACGGGGGAATGGACGTATGAACAGGACAGCGCAAGGGAATCTGGGCCGGGAGATTCCCGTAGGGCGGTCAGGAGAACCACCTGCGGAAAGATGGGGGAGGATCGGGCTTCAGGGCGTTGCCGGGGTGTTTTCCGGAAGTCCATGGACGCTGAGCAACCGCCCGTCCGGGTCATAGACCAGCTTGAGGGAAAAACAGCGGGAGCAGGTCTGCAGCAGGGGAAGAAAGACGCGGTCACCTTCCCAGAGCGTAAGCTCGGGTACCCGGGATACCGGGACCCACCGGAGGATCCCTTCCGGGCATTCCGGCAAATGGCTTTCCATGGTGCGGGCGGTGTACAGGAAGGTCAGTTCATTGCCCCAGGCGGGCAGGATGAAGGTGAGAATCCCCCGCAGACGCAGATCGGTTACCGGCAGGCCGGTCTCCTCCGCGATTTCCCGGAGCATACCCTCATCAGGGGATTCCCCGTCCTCCAGGTGGCCGCCGATCCCGATCCATTTTCCGGCGTTTTCATCCTGATCCTTCCGGATGCGGTGCATCATCAGGTAACAGCCGTCGCGTTCGATATAACACAGGGTGGTCAGTCTCATGGGTGGTCCTCCACGGGGATGTTCAGGCTTTTGAGAAAATCGGAAACGGCGCGGGCATATCCCTCGGGGTCCGTAAAAATGGACCTGGCATGGGGGGCACCGGGGACCAGAAACAGCTCGCTCCTGGCGGGGTTGGCCCTGGCCATGGCTTCGCTGTGGTAGGGCGGGATGAAGTCATCTGCCAGACCATGGATAAAGAGAATGGGTACGGTGTTGCTGCGGAGGCTGTCAATGGGCCGCATCTCGTGGAAAAACAGCCCATAGCGAAGACGGGCACACAGGGAGGCCACGGGGAAAAGCAAGAGGGAACGTGCAGGCGGCGCATGCCGGCTTTCAGGATGCTGGATATTTCGCTGAATCCGCAGTCATCCACAACAAAGTCGATATCCGGGTGCTCACGAAGGGAAGCGATGGAGGTGGCGCCGCCCAGAGATTCTCCGTGGATGCCCAGGAACCGGATGCCGGGGAAGCGTTTTCGTGTATCCCGGATCAGCGCGTTCAGGTCACGGCCTTCACGGACGGCGTAGCTGCAGAAATCGGGGGCATTCTCCCC
>OMRS01000050.1 GCA_900313545.1 uncultured Eubacteriales bacterium
GAACACCTCTTCAAAGGTATCCACGCTGTCCATGTTCTTGAGCACCACGGCTGTGTGCCGGTCCATGTCGATAAGGATATCCCCGGAATCCTGGGGAATCAGTTCCTCCAGCATGTGAAAGGCGGTATCCTGCTCGGTCTGGAGAATCTGGAAGGTCAGTACGCAGCGCTCCTTGTCCACCTCAATCTGATGTTCCAGGGACAGGGCTTCCATTTCTGCGCCGGAGAGCTCATCCCGGAGCATTCTGCGATACACGTCATAGCTGCTCTGGATGGGGGCTTCCCCACGGCCCATATAATGAATCATCTCTCCGGCAAGCAGGATCAGATTGTGGATGTCCGCACCACCCCTGTCGGGGATGCAAAGGATCATCTCTGGAGAACTGCCGATTTTGAGATAGGTTTTGTTGTCATACGCGACGGACATGCCGGGCTCAAGAAATTCCGGAAGAGAGATAACCAGCCCGTTTTCTTCCGAAGGCAGAAGGACATTTCCTTCGACATCCAGCAGATAGATTTTTTTCCCCATCAAATGCTGAAACACAGATTCAATCTGGTTTAAAAACTTTTTTTCTGGTATCATTGTTTTCTCCTTCCATGGCCTGCCGCTTATATTCACAAGGATAACTCATTATACATGATTGAACAGATGAAATCCACAATTTTACACAGGAAATGTCCCATATCCGGGGGCCGGCGGGCGGATTTGTTTGTGTTCACAACCCTTCTGCCCCAGTCTTTTCACTTCCGGAGAGTGACCAGGTCAGATTTTAGGGGCGGCAGTTCTTTACCCATGCCAGACCGGGCCTGCAACGGGCTGAGTGTTCAAATGTCCCTGACTGCTCCAAATCAAAGGAAGAGTAGCGACGGCATCTCGCGAAAATCCGGGAACGTCACCACTCATGACCATACTCCGAAAATGCGGTTGTCATCGTTCTCAATTGATGTCATCGATGCAAGTTCCCGGGATCGAGACAACCGGCAGCATGAGATTCATGACGGTGCAATCACAAGATGTCACGAAGTGATGTCGTTAAAAAAAGAACCGATGCGTTGTGCATCGGTTCTGTAAAAGCAGAATCAGCGGTTCAGGATGCTGAGCTCCGAATCCTTGTCGAAGAAGTGGAGCAGGTTGGTTTCAAAGGCAACCTTGATCGTCTCACCGGTGTGGCTCTTGCTGCGGGGATCCACGCGGGCAACCACATTGCCTTCCTTCCCGGTGGTGTTCAGGTACAGGTAGGTCTCAGAGCCCATGAGCTCCACGACCTCAACTTTGGCTTCCACCAGGTTGTCGTCTGCCACGGACAGGAAGCGGTCCTCGTCATGGATGTTCTCGGGACGGATGCCCATGATGACTTCTTTGCCGATGTAGGACTCATCCTTCAGCTTGCGGATCTTGGTGTCCGGGATCTTGATGGCGTTGTTGCCGAACTCTGCCCACACGGCATTGTTTCTGGCGACAAGCTTGACATTAAAGAAGTTCATCTGCGGGCTGCCGATAAAGGAACCAACGAACAGGTTGGCGGGATAGTCATACAGATTCTGCGGGGTGTCTACCTGCTGAATGAATCCATCCTTCATGACCACGATGCGGGTTCCCATGGTCATGGCCTCGGTCTGGTCGTGGGTCACGTAGATGAAGGTGGTCTGCAGACGCTGATGCAGCTTGGTGATTTCGGTACGCATCTGCACACGCAGCTTGGCGTCCAGGTTGGACAGCGGCTCGTCCATAAGGAAGACCTTGGGATCACGCACGATGGCACGGCCAAGGGCGACGCGCTGACGCTGACCACCGGACAGAGCCTTGGGCTTACGCATGAGGAGCTGCTCAATGGACAGGATCTTGGCGGCTTCACGAACCAGCTTGTCAATCTCCTCCTTGGGCTTTTTGCGCAGCTTGAGACCAAAGGCCATGTTGTCATACACGGTCATATGCGGATACAGGGCATAGTTCTGGAACACCATGGCGATGTCCCTGTCCTTGGGGGCGACGTCATTGACCAGACGGTCGCCGATATACAGCTCACCTTCAGAAATTTCTTCAAGTCCGGCCACCATACGGAGCGTGGTGGACTTGCCGCAGCCAGAGGGTCCGACCAGAACGATGAACTCCTTATCCTCGATATCCAGGCAGAAGTCGGAAACCGCAGTGACATTACCGGAGTAAATCTTGTAGATGTGATTCAGTTTAAGGCTAGCCATAAACATTGTCCTCCTCTTCAATTTTAACAGCACTGAACGATCTGCTGTATGTTGTTGGGATAATTATAGAAGAGGAGTCTGAAAGTTGCAATCTTGGACAATTTCACAAAAATACAAAAAAAAGAGAATTGTCAGATGCTGCACATTTTGTTTGGATGCGGCCCCAAATGGCTGTTTCATCAAAAAAACAAGGGCTGAATTGCAGGTTTTCTCCAATTGGCGTATCTTGTATGGGAAAGTTTTTTTTCACTGTTTTTGTACACTACATTTGCGAAATCCGAAAACCGGCTTCAGGTAGAATTGTAAGAAAAGTACTTTTTCACAATGATACCCTTATCTTTTTGTCTAACATCTCCATTTGACCCGAACTATCCGGCTTGTCCGAGGGATAATGTTCGGAATTGCTGGCTTTTGTTCAAAGTGCACAATGATCTGTTCAGGCTTCATCGTGATTTTCGACCCGGATCACATGAATATCCGAGGTGAAATCCGCCAGTTCCTTCAGGGCATTCATGGTTGCTCTTTCCCTTGCCAGATGGGTCAGGAAGATCATCATGGCCCCTTCCTCATCGCCGGGAATCTGTCGCTGGACCATCTGGGCAATGGACACGCCATGGCGGGCAAAGACCCCGCTGACCCTGGACAAAATGCCCGTCCGGTCCGGAACCCGCATGCGGACAAAATACCGGCTGGTCCAGTCCTCCACCACATTCCCCTTCTCCATCAGCAGACAGTCATCCTCTCCCGCATGATCCGTAAGTTTGATCAGATCGGAGACCAGTGCGCTGGCAGTGGGCATGTCCCCCGCACCCTTCCCGTAGAACATCATCTCTCCGCTGGAGGTGCCGTCCACCAGCACGGCATTGAAGGCCCCCTTCACGGAAGCCAGAGGGTGTCCGTCCGGGATCAGTGTGGGATGAACCCGGCACTCTACACCGGTTTCTCCGGCCTTTGCAATAGCCAGCAGTTTGAGGGTCAGTCCGAACTCCTTACCCATCTGGATATCCAGCGGCTGGATGGCAGTGATGCCTTCATGATAGATGGTCTCGGCGGGCAGGTGCCTGCGGAAGGCAAGGGTGGACAGGATGGAGAGTTTGTAGACTGCATCCAGGCCCTCCACGTCCATGGTGGGATCCGGTTCTGCGTAGCCCAGTTTCTGGGCCGCTTTCAGCGCTTCATCATAGGTGCAGCCTTCATCGGACATTCTGGACAGAATGTAATTGGTGGTTCCGTTGATGATTCCCATCACGGAGCGGAGAGGATTTGCCTGACAGCCGGTCCTGAGCACGTGAATGACAGGGATGGCTCCGCAGACGCTGGCCTCATAGAGAAGCTGCGCATTTCCGCTTCTTCGGGCAGCCTGAATCTCGTTCCAGTGTGTGGCAAGAGCCAGTTTGTTGGCGGTAATCACATTCTTGCCATTGAGCAGGGCTGTGCGGATATATTCCGCTGCCGGCTGTTCACCGCCCAGAAACTCCATGACCACGTCGATGTCATCCGCATTCAGAACTTCCTCTGGACAGGTGGTATATACCTCCTGGGGCAGGTCACATTCCCGCTTCTTGTTCAGGCTGCGCACCAGCACGCGACGGATGCTGATGCAAACGCCCTTCTCTTTCTCAAAAAAATCCTTCTGTTCCTGGATCAGGCGGCACACGGCGCTGCCGATGTTGCCGCACCCCAGCATTCCTACATGAATTGTTTTCATCTGTTGTCTTGTCTGCGGCTTTTATGGTTTCCCGGAAAAACCGCGCTCCTTTCTCTGTGTACCCAGGGGTGACGGGCGGCTCAAGAGGCGTTCCTTTCATAGATCAGCCTGAGCCCGATGAGGGTCAGGTCCGGGTTGATTTCATCGATGACATGGGTATGACGTTCAATGAGATAGCTCATTCCGCCGGTGGCAATCACCCGGGCGGGAGCGCCGATTTCCTCCTTCATCTTGGATACAATCCGCTCGATGGAACCGATATACCCGTACAGGATACCGGACTGGATGTTTGCAATGGTGTTCTTCCCGATGGAGACCGTTGGCACCACGAGCTCAATGGAAGGGAGCTTGGCGGTGCCGGTGGCCAAGGCCTGGTTCATCATTCTCAGACCGGGGGCAATGGCTCCTCCAAGGAATTCCCTTTTTTCGGAGACCACACCGTAGGTGGTTGCCGTACCAAAGTCGATAAAGACGGACGGCCCGCCATACAGATCGCATACGGCCACCGCATTGGCAATTCGGTCGCTGCCCAGCTCTCGGGGGTTGTCATAGCGGATATTCAGTCCTGTCTTCATGCCAGGTGCCAGCATGATGGGCTCAATCCCGAAGAAATCCCGGCACATGTGCTCGATGGTGTAATTGATGGTCGGAACCACGGAGGAGATCATGATGCCCTCAATGTCCTCCTGGCGCAGGTTGAAATACCGGAGCAGGCTGTCCATGGTGATCCCATACTGGTCAGAAGTCAGTTTGGTATCCGTCGTGCAGCGCCATCTGCGCAGCAGTTTGTCTCCCTCAAAAGCCGCAACCTTGATATTTGAATTCCCAATGTCCATAACCATTATCATTGCAGGTATCTCCTTCTGAATATCTGAGAAGAAAGTCAAAGAGATAGAACGTTTCTGCTTCGTTCTATCTCTCCAAAGGCCCGTTTTGCCTGTCAGTACATCGGCGGCCGATCTGTGATAAATGCCCGGTAAATGGCACGCACCGCATTTTCAAAATCCAGATTGTCCACACCAACGATGATGTTCAGTTCGCTGGAGCCCTGGTCGATGAGGCGGACATTGATGCCGGCTCTGGCAAGGGCATTGAACAGTCTCGAAGATGCGCCGCCCTTTGCGCGGACCATTCCCCTGCCCACCGTGGCGATGAGGGCAAGTCCGGAATGGATTTCAACGGAGTCCGGGCTGCACAGGTCGTGAATCCGGGCCATCAGCTTTTCCTTCTTGCCTTCAATGGCCGATTCATGGACCACCACGCACATGGTGTCGATTCCACTGGGCATGTGTTCAAAGGAAATGCCCTGTTCCTCCACGGCCTGAAGCAGCCGGCGACCGAATCCCAGTTCAGAATTCATCATGGTCTTTTCCACATTGATGATGGCAAAATCCTTATGACCGGCGATTCCCGTGATGATATACTCGCTTTCTTCCATCTCCGCCTCATAGCAGATCATGGTGCCCTTTGCCTTCGGGTCATTGGTATTGCGGATATTGGTGGGAATACCCGCAATGCGGACCGGGAAGATGGAATCCTCGTGAAGGACTGATGCCCCCATATAGGACAGCTCGCGCAGTTCCTGATAGGTGACGCTGCGCATCACTTCCGGATTGCGGACGATTCTCGGGTCCGCCATCATGAATCCGGGGACATCCGTCCAGTTTTCATAGACGGAAGCACCAATGGCACGTGCGGCCAGGGCGCCTGTGATATCACTGCCTCCCCGGGAAAAAGTGATGATTTTACCACCGGCATCCGAACCGTAGAAACCGGGAATGACCGCACGTTCATGTTCGCGCATGAGCTTCCCCAGATACTCATTGGTCTTTTCGCTGTCCAGCCGTCCGGAACCGTCAAAGAAGATGGCTTGTGCAGCATCTATCATGTCCCAGCCCAGATAGGCAGACATAAGTTTTGCATTCAGGTATTCGCCCCGGCTGGCGGCGTAATCCCTGCCGAAGCCAAGGGAAATGTTCTTTTCAATCTCGTCCAGCTCCGCCGAAAGATCCAGGTCCAGGCCGAGCTCACTGGCGATGGTCAGATAACGGTTGCGGACATGCTGAAAGTTCTGGGAAAAATCAGTTCCGGACCGGGCGCTTTCGGCACAGGTCAGCAGCTGGTCAGTGATTTTGATATCGGTATAGTTCCTCTTCCCGGGGGCACTGACAACGATATACTTCCTGTCAGGATTCATGTTCAGAATGTCATGAACCTTCTGAAACTGCCCGGCGTCCGCCAGGGAACTTCCGCCGAATTTTGTCACAACAATCGACATTTGAAATCTCCATTTCACACTAATCAAAGTATATGAACGTGCGTATTCTAAAGAATAGCAGATATAAAGTCAAGAATTCCGCGGAGGTTTGGCAGATTTGGGGTGCATTTTCCTCCCCTGCTGGTTGAAAGTGGACCGGGAAAAATCACCTTCTTGACAAGACGTCCATGCGGGCGTCCCTTTTGCTCAGCTGGATGACGCACCGGAACCGTGAGTCATCTGTCCAAAGAAGGAGGATTGTCATGCTCAGATTTGTCTCCTGGAATGTCAATGGCCTGCGCGCCTGTCTTGCCAAGGGCTTCATGGACTATTTCAACAACCAGCAGGCGGATTTTTTCTGTATTCAGGAAACCAAAATGCAGCCCGGTCAGGCGGACATCCAGATGCCCGGATATTTCCAGTTCTGGAACAGCGCAGACAAGAAGGGTTATTCCGGAACCGCGATCTTTACACGTCATGAGCCGCTGCAGGTGCACAACGGCATCGACATTGACCTGCACGATCATGAAGGCCGGGTGATCACCCTGGAGTATCCCGGATTCTACCTGGTCACCTGTTATACGCCCAACAGCCAGCGGGGACTTACGCGCCTTGAGTACCGGGCGCAGTGGGAGGATGATTTCCTTGCCTATATATCATCGCTGACCAGGCGCAAGCCCCTGGTTTTCTGCGGGGACCTGAATGTCGCTCATCAGGAGATCGATCTCAGGAATCCGGCGACAAACCATCAAAATGCCGGGTTTACGGATCTGGAACGGGAGAAAATGACCCGGCTCCTTGAAAGCGGCTATGTGGACACATTCCGCCATCTTTATCCGGATGCGAAGGAGCGCTACAGCTGGTGGAGCTATATCAACCATGCCAGGGAAAAGAATGTGGGATGGCGCATCGACTATTTCATTGTCTCGGCGTCTCTTTCGGAAAAGATCCGGGAAGCGCAAATCCACGAAGAGGTCCTGGGCAGCGACCACTGTCCCGTCAGCCTGAGTCTGGACATGCCGTCCGCCCTTGGATGAGCACCGGCGATTGAACGAAAATCAGGCAAACAAAAAAGAGACCCGAGGGTCTCTTTTTTGTTTGCCTGGGATTACGCCTTGCCATTGCAGCCCATGACGTTGACGATCTTATGACGGACCATGTCGCGAAGCGCGATACGAGCGGGCTTGAGGTACTGACGCGGATCAAACTGCTCCGGATGCTCCGCAAACTGCTTGCGGATGACGCCGGTCATGGCCAGACGCAGGTCAGAGTCCACGTTGATCTTGCACACTGCCATGGAAGCGGCTTTGCGCAGCAGATCCTCGGGAACACCCTTGGCACCGGGCATGTTTCCGCCGTAGGTGTTGATCATCTCGACATACTCCGGCATCACGGAAGAAGCACCATGGAGCACGATCGGGAATCCAGGCAGGCGGTTGCCGACTTCCTCAAGAATGTCAAAGCGGAGCACGGGCGTGCCTTTGAACTTGTATGCACCGTGGCTGGTTCCGATAGCGATGGCCAGGGAGTCCACGCCAGTGGTCTTGACGAACTCTTCCACCTGATCCGGATCGGTGTACAGGGCGTCCTCGGCGTTGACCTTGACATCATCCTCTACGCCGGAGAGGGTGCCAAGCTCGCCTTCAACGACGACACCGTGATCATGTGCATACTCGACGACCTTGCGGGTCATCTTCATGTTCTCTTCGAACGGGAGGGAGGAGCCGTCGATCATGACAGAGGTGAATCCGCCGTCGATGCAGGACTTGCAGGTCTCAAAATCAGGACCGTGATCCAGGTGAAGAACGATCGGAAGATCAACACCGCTCTCCTGTGCATCGATGATGGCTGCCTCAACGAGCTTTACAAGATAGATATGCTTTGCATATGCTCTCGCACCCTTGGAAACCTGAAGAATGACAGGTGCCTTTTCCATGGTCGCCGCTTCAGTAATGCCCTGAATGATTTCCATGTTGTTGACATTGAATGCACCGATCGCATAATGCCCTTCATACGCTTTCTTGAACATCTCGGTAGAAGTAACAAGGCCCATAAAGAATCACTCCTTTTCTATTCTGCGATGTACGCGGGTACAGTATAGCAATTTTTAAGTGATTTGAACAGTATAAAATTGAATCCGCGGAGTAAGGAACAGCATGGGAGCTGCCTTACAGCCGGGAATCCTTACAGATCGAAGGGCTGCTGAAGGGCAGGAGACGGGTCTGCCGCCAGTCTTCAAAGGCCACTGCCACGGGTCAGCCATCTTGAATCAGCCAAAGATCATGCATCATGCACCCGGCTTGCATGATGTATACCGGTTTGAAAAGACACGGCATGGATGGTAGAATGAGGAGCCAGGAAATGGCATGGAGTCCCGGTTGGCATGTGTGAAGGATGGAGGTTGATTGTGAACAAACTGCGTTGGATGGCAACCGCCGCATTTGGACTGGAAGGCATTGTGGCCAGGGAACTGCGCTCTCTGGGAATTGAAGCCAGGGCGGAAAACGGAGGCGCCTTATTTGAAGGAACGCTGGAGGAGGCCTTTCGGGCCAATCTTCATCTGCGCTGCTCGGACCGCGTTTTGCTGCTGATGGCGGAATTTGAAGCCCGTTCTTTTGCGGAGCTGTTTGATCAGGTTCGCTTTCTCTCCTGGGAAACGTTTCTGAGCGCTCATTCCGCTTTCCCGGTCACAGGCAACTGTGTCCGCAGTCAGCTCATGAGCATCAGCGACTGCCAGAAGATCATCAAGAAGGCCGTGGTGGAACGGTTGAAGGAACGGTATCACCTGACCTGGCTTCCTGAAGACCGGGAAAATGTCGCCATTCGTTTTCATATTCACCAGAATCGGGTCCGGATTTTTCTGGACAGCAGCGGGACCTCCCTGAACAGGCGGGGTTACAGAACCCTGAACGCTGAAGCGCCAATCCGGGAAACCCTTGCTGCTGCACTGATCCTGCTCTCCCCCTGGCATCCCGGCATGCCATTTGTCGATCCGTTCTGCGGGAGCGGTACGCTGCCGATCGAGGCGGCCATGATCCAGTCCCGACGTGCACCTGGCCTGACCAGAAGCTTTGCCATGGAGAATTGGCCGAATGTCGACACCGTTTCTCAAAGGCAGATTCGTGAGGAGGCCAGGTCTGCATTTGAACCGGAACGGGTCCGGGAGATCTACGGTTCTGACATCGATCCTGAAGCGGTCTCCCTGTCCCGCTTTCATCTGAAGCAGGCAGGACTTGACGGGAGGGTCTGCTTTTCTGTCTCCGACATGGCGCAGCAGGTGTTCCCTGCCCCTTCGGGAATGGTACTGTGCAATCCTCCGTATGGGGAACGCCTGATGGACCGGCGCAGTTGTGAACAGCTGTATGCCAGACTTGGACAGCACATGCGCACTGCTCCCGGATGGAATGCGGGGATCATCACGTCGCATCCTGCTTTTGAACGATTCTACGGGAGCAGGGCAACCAGGAAACGCCGTTTTTACAACGGACGCCTGGAATGCGAATTCATGCTCTTTTCCGCAAGAAAACCGAAAAACTGAACCTTTCTGTAATAAAAAACCTGGAGCAGATGGCGCTCCAGGTTTTTGTTATTTTTCACTCCACTCAGCCGGGACCAGATTCATGGGGAGCTGTGTGATGGTCAGAAGGGCTTCCTTGACATATCCATGGGTTTTACCGGTATCTGTGGCCACCTCGTACCAGATTTCTCCGTTGCTGGTGACCTTTGCCAGAATCTTGACAGAAATCCCCTTGGACAGCTGTCGGATCACCTTGGCATTGGACAGGGGTTTTTCACGGATATTGGCAGGCTTCTTGATATTGGCCATTCCGATAATTTCCATGTCCAGAACCTGGGTCTGGGGTGTCGGAGACGGGGTCACCTGTACTTCTCGGGTTTCTTTTGCCAACTGGATGCCGGAGTCCAGATCTACGCCTTTGTCCAGATCGATCAGGAAGGTCCGGATAAAGCCGGTTTTCTTTCCGTCCACGACCCGGCACTCGTACCAGGTTTCGCCTTTTTTGTCTGTCCTGACGGAAAGAATCTCAATGCGGCGTCCTTTACGGAGCTGGGTGATCAGCTTTCCGTTCATCGTTTCACGGAAATTGGCATCCTTGTTCAGCTTTCCGGTTCCGATGACGTCTGAAGATGATGACTTGGCATCTGTAGAGGTTCCCGCCTGGGCATCCAGGCCGGCAATAAACTCATTGACGTTTTCCTCATCCTCTTCGTTCACGGAGATCAGGTAATCCCTCATGAATCCGTGTTTTTCAATACCGTCCACGGCAACAAAGAACCAGAGATTGCCCTTTTTGTCCTTTTCTGCGCTGAGAATGGTCAGCTCCTTGCCCTTTTTGATCACCCGGATCACTTTGGCACCGGAATTGCCCTTCTCCCTCAGGTTGCCTTCCTTTTTGACAACACCAAGGCCAAGTTGCGGAACCGGGGATGGAGTGGGCGTGGGAGTCGGCTCAAGGGTCGGTGTGGGGGTCGGGCTGGGAGACGGGGTGGGCGTATTGGTCAGGATGACCGGCAACGGAGACTCGGTCACCTCAGGCTTGGACGGTGCAGGAGTACTGGTTGGTCTGGCGGTCTGGATGACCATTTCCGGGGTCGGGACAGGGGTCGCTTCAGGGACCTGTGCAACAAACAAGGGCTCTGTTTCCAGCTCTTCTTCCTCTTCCTGAGGAAGCTGTCCGACTTCGTCACCGGTGTATTCGGTTCCGGAAGTCTGCTGTCCATCGCCTAACGTCATGGATGATGAGGACGACGGAGCTCCACCGCCAAAGATCAGGCTGGACGGAGCGCTGGTGGCCTGCTCAGAGGGCAGTTCCACAACCATCGGGGCCGTTGCTTCCTTCTGCTCATCCTTTTTCTTGTTGTTCCCGCGAATGAAAAAGAGGATCCCCAGCAGCACGATGAGAATCACTGCAAGTGCAACAAGAAGCAGAATCAGACGGTTCCCCCCGAGCGGACTTTTTTTGCCAGATGCAGCTTCGTCTTCCTCATCAGCGTATTCTTCATCGCTGTCTTCATTGCCGTAGCTCTCCGGCTCCTCGTTGGAATCCTGGTCATCAAAGGGACTGCTTCTGTTCTCGAGATCATCATCGTTGCCATTTCTCCGATTCCTTGCCATGGTTCTCCCCCCTCAGCATCATTTGGTAGATTGATCGTTGAAGCCATCGGAGGGGTCCCTCCTTTGAGTGTGGCTTCAAAGGCATCCCGTAACCTCATCGTGGAATGCCGATGTTCACTTTTCCCTCCTCCTCCGGTCCGAAAACAAACCGCAGAGCGTTACAGGCGGAGTCGGCAAGGAATGTGAGCAATACACATAATACAAGATTTTTTCACGGGTGTAAATCATGATTCAGGATGTTTTTCGGACGAAACTCCATCCCGAAAAGAGATAATGCTCAGGATATGGGAATACGCTCAGTATTCTTTTAATGAAAAACACAAGATGTGCGAATGGTGAAAATGGGAAGAACTTTTGTACCATGATCTTGTGGTTCGATTTTCTGGTTCGGACATGAAAATCCATGCCGCCAGGAGCGAGTTCGCTCTGCAGCTGTATCAATTCCGGAAGATATGACAAATTCAGATCGTATATTCTGTGAAATTCATGGATATGGTTTTGCTTCCGAATCTCAGCAATCGGTTTACACGGTTAATGAAGAGTCAATTCATCAATGAATTGCGTGCTGCAGTCGTACCGCTCCTTGTTATACACGATATGGGGCTTAGCTAAGTCCTTTGAAGATGTACCGGATGGATTTCACCCAGGCATATTCCTTCACAAGCCTTTTGAGAAAATCAGGAGCATTTCATGCTCATGCATGGTCGAATTTTTCAACACCTGTAATTCCAGAAGCGATTTTTGATAATTGAAGACTCAATAAAAAGAGTACGGGATTTCTCCCGTACTCTTTAAGGTAAGAATTAGTCGGCAGCCATCTTCTTGTAGGTCTCGAGTCTGCGCTTTGCGTCTTCCTCGTTGATCTTGTAGGCTTCCTCCGCCTTGGCCGGGAAGAGTTTCGCCAGAGAAGCATACCGGACCTCGCCCTTGATGAAGTCCTGATAGCTCTCGGTGGGATCCTTGCTGTCCACAGTCAGCGGGTTCTTGCCGGCATCCGCCAGGGTCGGATTGTACCGATAGAGCGGCCAGTATCCGCAGGCCACAGCGCGCTTGATTTCCATCTGGGCATGCGCCATGTTGATACCATGGTTGATGCAGGGAGCATAAGCGATGACCAGTGACGGTCCCGGATATGCCTCGGCCTCTGCCAGAGC
>OMRS01000098.1 GCA_900313545.1 uncultured Eubacteriales bacterium
GCCGCCGGCGGCGAAATCGAGCTTGGCAAGTATGTGGATGCTTCCGGCACGACCTACGACAACTATTATCTGATCGCGCTCGAGCCCATTGATTTTGCCGATTATCTGAAGTAATCCAGGCATCATTCATAAATGCCGTCCGGAGAACCGGCATCCGCCGTGGACTCCGGACGGTTTTTCAGTGGCCCAAGATTAAAGGAGGTTGGCTGCTTGGCTGAAGAATATATTCTGGAAATGAATCACATCACCAAGAAATACGGTCCCAATACCGTTCTGAAGGATGTGACCCTGCGCGTCCGGCCGGGAGAAATCCATGCGCTGCTGGGGGAGAACGGCGCAGGCAAATCCACCCTGATGAACATTCTTTTCGGTATGCCTGCGATTCATTCCACAGGAGGATTCGAAGGGGAAATCAGGGTGAACGGACAGGAGACGCAGATACGCTCTCCCATGCACGCCATGGAACAGGGCATCGGCATGGTTCACCAGGAATTCATGCTGATCCCCGGGTTCACCATCACCGACAACATCAAACTGAACCGGGAAATCACCTACCCCTGGCTTGGCAGCAGGATCTTTGGCAAGAACCTGGAAATGCTGGACGAGGCAGCGATGCGAAAGGATGCCCGGAAGGCGCTGGATGATGTCGGACTGGAAGTCGACGAACAGTGCGAAGCCGGAGGACTGCCGGTCGGCCACATGCAGTTTGTGGAAATTGCCCGTGAGATCGACAAGCAGGGGGTCCGGCTCCTGGTGTTTGACGAGCCGACCGCCGTGCTGACGGAATCGGAAGCGTCGCAGCTGCTGTCCGTCATGAAGAACATCGCGTCCCGGGGAATCGCCATCATCTTTATCACGCACCGTCTGGATGAGGTGATGACGGCCGCGGACAACATCACCATCCTGCGTGACGGCACGCTGGTGGCGACGCTGCCCACGAAGGACACCAGCGCCGAAAAGCTCGCGGCCATGATGATCGGAAGGGGCAGCGAAGGCGTGATCGCGGTTGAAAAGAGACCCGGGCAGGTGGGCGAGGAAATCGCCATGGAGATCCGCGACCTGTGGGTCAACATGCCCGGTGAAACGGTCCGGGGAGTGGACCTGGACATTCGACGCGGAGAGATCCTGGGAATCGGCGGTCTGGCCGGACAGGGGAAGATCGGCATCCCCAACGGGATCATGGGACTGTATGAAGCGGCGGGAAAAGTGACGCTGTTTGGCCAGCCGCTCCCGCTGAACAATACGACGGAGTCCCTCCGGCAGGGTCTGGCCTATGTTTCCGAGGACCGCAGGAACGTGGGTCTGCTGCTGGACCAGAGCATTGAAGACAACATCGCCTTTTCCGCCATGCAGGTCAAGGGGATGTTCATGAAGCGCCTCCTGGGCCAGAAGGACGGCGCGTCCATCCGAAGACACGCGGAGAAGATGATCAGGGAGCTGGATATCCGGTGCCAGTCTCCCACCCAGGCCACGGGAACGCTCTCCGGTGGCAATCAGCAGAAGGTGTGCGTGGCCAGGGCGCTGACGCTGGGCCCCAGGTTCCTGTTGGTCGCCGAACCCACCCGCGGAATCGACATCGGTGCAAAGCAGCTGGTCCTGGAGACGCTCGTGCGCCTGAACAGGGAAGAGGGGCTGACCATCATCATGGTCTCCAGTGAGGTACAGGAACTGCGGAGCATCTGCGACAGGATTGCCATCATCACGGAAGGCAAGGTTTCCGCGATCCTCAAACCGGATGATTCGGATGCCGATTTCGGCCTTGCCATGTCCGGCTCCAAGCTGAAAGGAGGAATGAACAAGTGAGCGAAAAAGAAAAGGACCGCAAAAGCGGGTCCTCCCGCAGGGTGGCAGGCTGCGTGCTGTGCGGGATCGCCGCACTGCTTCTGATTGCTTCATTTGCGGGAAACCTCCTTTCATCCTCGGAATCCTCGCGCAGCAGTCTGAAGGAGCTGAGGACACAGGCGGTGCTGCACGCCGCCTCCGACGGTCTGGTGGAGTCCTTCGCAGCCCAGGCGCGCTCCGAAAAACTGAAGGAGCTGCGTGCGGACAAGAACTTCCGCAAGCGGGGCCTGGATGAGGTGAACGCCATCTGTGACGGCGCCGCCCAGGAAGCCAGGACGAAGGCGCAGGCCCTGTATGCCAATCCGAAGGTGGAGGACCGCTCCGGCCTGGAAAAGAGCATTGAGGACCTGGAGGGCACGCTGAAAAACTACAACGTGCTCCGGAACGCGGAAAGGGAAGCCTACAGCGCCCTCTATGTGGAACTGGTGGACAATGTGGGTGACTGGACCGAACTGACCGGCGAGGCGGGGGAGGACGACGAAGCGCTGTTTTCCCTGCTCGCGCGTCAATGCCCGGCGCTGGAAAAGGCCGAGAATGCCCACCTGAAGGCGTCGTTTGTGTCCCTCGCCAGGGATATGAGCGCTGCCGAACAGGTCAAAAAGGATGCGGAGATACTCTCCCAGCTGAAAAGCGCCATGGCCGGCAGCGTGAGCGACTGGAACGCGCTGGCCGGAATGGACGCGGACGCGCTGTGGGAGGCGCTCTGTGCCCAGGAGGACATGCTCAGGGGCAACGAGCGTTTCCGTACGGAGATCCTCGCCGCGGCCCAGGAGCATATTCAGGCGGCCGCCAATGGCGAGACCGTGGAGGAAGCCCAGGCGGATGAAGGGGCGGACACGGTCTACGGGACGCAGACCAATTTTGACTATTTCAAGGGGACGGAAAAGCTGTCGCAGCTCGATGAGAACAACGAGAGCGCATATGCCGTGCTGTGGGGAGAACTGGTGTCGGTGATCCCGGACCTGGACGGCCTCTCCGACAAGCTGAAGAGCGGCATGCGGGATACCATCGAGGGAATCGTGTATCCCGGCGATGACAGCTTTGAGACCCTCTACAACACCTATACCGCGAATGTATCCTCCGTTCAGGGATCCTCCTTTGTGATGCGCCTGAGCGCATCCGCCAAGAAGCTGATGCTTCTGGGCATTGCCCTGATGATTCTCGGCGCGGTCATGGTCTTCTGGAACAGGCTGACCCGGCTCTTCGGCGTCCCGAGGACCATTATTTCCGTGTTCTTCATTTACCTGAACCTGGCGGCAGTGCTGTACAACATCTCGGTGCCCATGATGCTCGGGGACATCCTGGTCCGTATGGGCATGTACGGCATCCTCGTCCTGGCGATGATGCCGGGCATCCAGTGCGGCATCGGGCTGAACATGGGCATGACCATCGGCTGTATCGCGGGACTTCTGGGCGTCGTCATGTCCCTTCAGCTGAACATGATGGGCTTTGGGGGACTGATGTTCGCCGTCATCTTCGGCGTCCTGGTGGCCCTGCCCCTCGGCTGGGCGTACTCCAAGCTGCTCAACCGCATGAAGGGCAGTGAGATGACCATCTCCACGTACGTGGGATTCTCCTTCGTTGCCCTCATGTGCATCGGATGGATGATGCTGCCCTTCAACAATCCCAAGATCATCTGGCTGCTCTCCGGTCACGGACTGCGGGTCACGCATTCCCTCCTGAACAACTACGCCCATGTGCTGGATGATTTCCTGACATTCAGGATCTTCGGCGTCCAGGTCCCCACCGGACTTCTGATGTTCTTCCTGGCCTGCTGTCTGCTGGTCTGGCTGTTCTCCCGGTCCAAGACCGGCATCGCCATGACCGCGGTGGGCTCCAATCCCCGCTTTGCCGAGGCCAGCGGCATCAGCGTCAACCGGATGAGGACCATCGGAACGGTGCTCTCCACGGTGATTGCCGCGGTGGGTATCGTCATCTATTCCCAGGCTTTCGGATATGCGCAGCTCTATAACGCACCGAGGCAGCTGGGCTTTATCGCGGCCTCCGCTATCCTCATCGGCGGTGCCACGGTCCGCAAAGCCAAGGTGGGACATGTCATCTTCGGCGTATTCCTTTTCGAGGGCGTGCTTGTCCTGGGACAGCAGATCGCCAACGCTGCTGTGGCGGGCGGAGGCCTCTCCGAGGTAATGCGCATCATGATCTCCAACGGGATTATCCTGTATGCCCTTACGCAGTCCGGAGGTGCCAGCCGTGAATAAAAGACGAATCTTGGAACATGTCAAAAAATACGCGGTCACGTATCTGTTCATCTTTCTGAGCGTGTTCTTTATCATCGTCTCGGGAATGGACATCCACTACGTGGCCAGCCAGCTGATCCTGCGCCTGAACCGGAACGCGTTTATCGTTCTGGCGCTGATCATCCCGATCATTGCCGGAATGGGCATCAACTTTGCCATCACCATCGGAGCCATGGCGGCGCAGATCGGCCTGCTGCTGACCATCTCCTGGGGCATTTCCGGGGTGGGCGGCATCCTGCTGGCCGCATTCATCACCCTGGTGCTGGGATCCCTGTTCGGGTTCCTGATCGGCAAGCTGCTCAACAAAATGAAGGGGCAGGAGACCATCGGCTCGATGATCCTGGGCTACTTTGCCAACGGCGCCTATCAGCTCCTGTTCCTGTTTATCTTCGGATCCATCATCCCCCTGTCCGACAAGGTCACCATCGTCGGCGCGACCGGTGTGCAGAATACCCTGAACCTCACCGGTTCCGTGGGACTGTACAAGGCGGTTGACGGCATCCTGCAGGTGCCCTTCCTGACGGCCTTCTATGTGCTGGCTGCTCTGACCGTCTGCTTCAGCTTCTATCAGTACCTGCGCAAGAGAACCACGCTCCCGCGCATGGCGGTGATGGTGGGCTTCCTGGCGGTCCTGATCGTGCTGACCCTGGTTCCCGGGATCCGCTCGATCTTTGACAAGACCCCCGCGCACAATGCCATCCGCATCCCGGTGGTCACGTGGATGCTCATCGGCCTGCTCTGTCTGTACAACACCACCATCATGCGCACCAAGCTGGGGCAGCAGTTCCGGGCGGTGGGACAGAGCCAGACGGTGGCCAATGCCTCGGGAATCAATGTGGACCGCACGAGGATCATCGCCATCATGATGTCCACCGTGCTGGCCGGCTGGGGACAGATCATGTTCATGCAGTCCGACGGAATCGGCACGTTCCAGACCTACGCGGCACATGAGCAGGTGGGTCTGTACGCAGGCGCAGCCATCCTGGTGGGCGGCGCGTCCATTGACCGCGCCACCAATTTCCAGGCGCTGATCGGAACGTTCCTGTTCCACTCGCTGTTCATCACGGCCCAGAGCGCCGCATCCAACCTGTTTGGCGACTCGGCAGTGGGCGAGTACTTCAGAGCGTTCCTCTCCTATGGTGTCATCGCCGTCGCGCTGGTGATCTATGCCTGGCGCGGGACCCAGAAGAACAAAATCGGCATGGTCGACCTGTCTGAGAAGGCGAAGTCCTGACCGCACGAACGGTCGGATACCCCTCTTCAGCCATGCGGATGAAATGAACGCGTTGCCTGAAGTCTCCCTTCGGCATCTGCCTGGGCGATGGAAAACCCCTGGAAAGAAGAGGAACGCCGGGGAGAGGCCGGAGGCTTCTGGAAGCGGATTTGTCCAAAGGCGGAAAAACCTGCAAAGACTCACGATCAGGAGGAAACCCCTCCTGATCGTGGTTTCTTTTTGGGAAACCGTCTCCCGGCGTTGGCGCCGGGAGGCCGGGATCAGACTGCGAAGCGAAGAAAGGCGAGGAGGCGACCTGGTGGCGGCAGGTGACTGCCGGGAGCGTCCTCAGCTGTCCTGCCTGTGAGGAAGACGGCGCGGGACTGCCATGAAGGATCCGCGTTCGTTTCGCAGCAGCCTCCGGGGGTCATGGTCCGGGTGAAATGGATAACCGACCGTCATTCCCTGCAGATTTGTGGAAATTCTGACCTGCGGGCGGGGAACAAAACTCCTGGATGAAGCGTCAATCATGCAGAACTCAAACCTGTGACAGGGAGGAACCCGACATGAAAAAAAACGCTGTATTCCTGATTGCCGCGCTGTGCCTTGCACTGTCCCTGGGGGTCCCCGTGTCAGCGGAGGAAAGCACGGAGGAAACCGTCCGGGAGTCCCAGGGCTTCCGATACCGCCTGCTGGAGGACGAAACGGCCGAGATTCTCGGCTATCTCGGCTATCCCGGCAGAGAGGGGCCCCTGGAGCTTCCGGAAACCCTGGAGGGTCACCCAGTAAGCTCAATCGGCGAGGAAGCCTTCTATGGTCTGCGATACGGCATGGGGAGGATCACCCTTCCCTCCGGGGTCACAAGGATCGGATCTGACGCGTTTTCCATGAGTGACATTACAGAAATTGAGATTCCGGCGGGCGTGGTCCGCATGGAGGACAATCCGTTTTCCTGCTGCATGTCCCTCAAATCCATCACGGTGGCCGGGGACAATCCCGTGTTTTATGTGCAGGAAGGCGTCCTGTTCTGCCGGGAGGATCGCTCTCTGGTGTGCTTTCCCAACCTTGCCGCGGAGATCGCCGAGACAGAGGATGAGGACGAGGATGCGGCTGTGCTGGCGACCTATACGGTTCCGGAAGGGACGCAGATCCTCCGCGCAGGGGCATTTGGAGGCGTGGAGGGCCTGTCGGAGATTTTTCTTCCGGATTCCCTCCGGGTGATCGGCGCCCAGGCCTTCTGCTTCTGCGGGGGTCTTGACAGAATCACCATCCCGGACAGTGTCACGCAGATCGGGGATGCCGCCTTTGACTCCTGTACCTCCCTTGGCAGGGTGGTGCTCCCTGCAGGCCTCACGAGGATTCCCTCCATGCTGTTCTATGAGTGCAACAGCCTGCAGGAGGCGGAGATTCCGGAAACCGTCACGCAGATCGGGGACTCCGCGTTTGACTTCTGCGGCAGCCTGGAACAGGTCACCATTCCGGAGAGCGTCACGGTGATTGAAACCGCCGTCTTTGAAGGATGCGCCTCCCTCAGATCCCTGGCGATTCCAGACGGCGTGACGGAAATCGGCGCCTTTGCCCTTTGCGGCTGCTCCGCGCTTTCAGAACTGCAGATCCCGTCTTCGGTCAGAAAGATTGGAAGCTATGCCTTCTCAAACTGCAGCATGCTCAGGAAGCTGGCTGTTCCGGACAGCGTTCAGTCCATCGGGCAACATGCCTTTGAAGGCTGTTCCAGGGACCTTGTCATCGTCTGCGGAGCGGACAGCTGCGTCAGGACCCTCTGCGAGCAAAGCGGCATCGCCTTTCAGGCACAGTGATGCCTGCAGAATCGATTTGCGCCAGGTTCACGGCTTCTGGGAGGGGACAACAACGAAACGGAAGGCGGCTTTGGATTTCGTTGACCGCGGACGGGTTTCCGGCTATGATATGCGAACCATCCTTACGGTATTGAAATATCTTTCCTGTTTTGTGCTGAGACCCAAAGTGTTATCCGTCAGGGACTGAGATGCGTCAGGGGATTCATCCAGGGGGCCATTTCTGCGGATGACGAAAGGTCCCTGGATGGCGTTGCCCGTTCTGCATAAAACAGGAAGGAGAGCAGGAGGGGACCCTTGACATGCGGACTTCTTCTGATTCCCCCGGAGCGCCGGGTGACATCTGCTGGCGCTGAGCCTCAGGCTCTGCGCCGGCGACCTGCCCGACAGACGACGCATCATTCCTTTGACACATGACTGACACCGATCGAATTCTGAATCCGAGGAGACAACGACATGGGTAAAATCAAACTTTCCGACCATTTCACGATTCCACGGCTGCTGCTTTTTTCACTGCCCAGTATCGGGATGCAGATTGTGGACAACACCTATCAGGTGGCAGATGGATTCTTCATTTCCAACTTTGTGAACGAGACGGCCTTCGGCGCGGAGAATATGATTTTTCCGCCTCTGATGATCGTCATCAGTATCGGCCTGATGTTCGGCGGCGGCGCCAGCGCGCTTTTGTCCAGCGAAATGGGCAAAGGAAATACGGAGCGGGCGAACCGCCTTCTGACGGCCACGATTGCCGCCCTGGTGGCAGTGGGCGTTGTCGCGTCCGCCCTGCTGTTTTTCCTGATGCCCTGGGTGACCCGTCTGGTCGGTGCCGGCGAGAACATGGCACATTACTGCATTGATTATGGCCGTATTCTGGCGATCTTCATGCCTCTTGCCATGCTGGCCATGGCGTTTCATCCCCTGCTGATCACTGCTGAGCGGCCCGGGCTGGGACTGATCGTATCCATTGCCAATGCTGTGGTCAATATCGTGCTGGACTGGCTCTTTCTGGCCGTATTTGGATGGGGGATCAAGGGGGCAGCACTGGCCACGGCTCTGGCCTGGACAGCCAGCGCAGGAATTCCCTTCGCCTATTTCCTGAGAGGTAAAGGAAAGCTGCATTTTTCCCGTCTGGAACTGGACTGGAAGGCACTGGGGCAGACCGTTTACAAC
>OMRS01000190.1 GCA_900313545.1 uncultured Eubacteriales bacterium
GGAGAGGATGCGTTTGCGGCGAGGAGCCGCTTCCTGAGAAATCGGGGTCTGATCCATGGTAGTTTTCCCTTCTTCTTCTATATTGAGGCTGGCAGACACGGGGTGCCGCTCAGTTGCCGCATTCGATGGAGATCTCGTTGAACCGCTGCAGCAGGTGCTCCACGCGGAGGTTTTCCCGTTCGGGGCCGCTGAGGTCCATTTCAGCCTGCCCCTGATGCATCATGATCAGGCGGTCGCCATATTCCACGGCATAGCGCAGGTTGTGGGTGACCATGATGGTGGTGAGATTCTTTTCCTGCACCATGCGCCCGGTGAGCTGCATGATGATCTCTGCGGTTTTGGGATCCAGCGCGGCGGTGTGCTCGTCCAGAATCAGGAATTCAATGGGCGTCATGGAGGTCATCACCATGGCCAGGGCCTGGCGCTGACCGCCGGAGAGGTTGCCCACGAGCACATCCATTTTGTCTTCCAGCCCGAGCCCGAGTTCAGAAAGCATGTCCTGATAGGCCCGGGCCTTTTTCCGGTTGACGCAGCGTCCCAGGCCGAAGGGCTTGCCCTTGTTGTCCGCAAGGGACATGTTTTCCAGAATGGTCATGGAGGGGCAGGTGCCTTTTCCCGGGTCCTGGTAGACCCTGCCGATGCGCTCATGGCGTTTGTATTCCGGGAGGCTGGTGATGTTGCGCCCGCCGATTTTCACGGTGCCGTTTTCGATGGGGATGGTTCCGCAGATGATGTTCAGCAGGGAGGTCTTGCCGGAGCCGTTGGATCCCACAACACAGACGAACTGGTGATCCGGAATGGTGAGGGAGAAGCCGTTGAACAGGCAGTTTTCATTGACCGTGCCGCCGCGGAAGACTTTGGTGATGTTGCACAGCTCAATCACGGTGATACACCTTCTTTCGCTGACCGCCGCCCAGCACCATGATCACCAGGAGCAGCAGCGCGGTAATCAGCTTGAGATCAAAGGGGGACAGGCCCATGTTGAGGGCAAGGGCCACGCAGGCCTTGTAGAGGATGGACCCCACGATCACGGCGGAGGTCACGGACAGAAAGCGCATCCCCCGCAGCAGCTGAGTGCCGAGAATGACGCTGGCAACGGCCAGAACCAGTGTGCCGGTGCCCATGGAGACGTCAAAATACCGCTGGTACTGGCACATGATGCATCCGGCGAGGGACACCAGGGCGTTGGCAATGGACAGGCCGAGGATTTTGACCCGTCCGCTGTCCTTGGCCAGGGAGGCGACCACGGTGGGGTTGTCGCCTGTGGCCTTGAGAAGGTATCCGGCTTTGGTGGACAGGAAGGCGTCCATCGCGAATTTGCAGATCAGGGTGAGGACCATCAGGATCAGCACCGGAGCATAGGGAATGACGGGTTCCGGCAGGGAGGATACCCAGGGATTCTTGAAGAGGGTATCAAAGCTGAAGAGCGGGACATTGGCCTTGCCGGCGATATGCAGGTTGACGGAATACAGTCCCGTCATCATGATAATGCCTGAAAGCAGGTCCCGGATGTGCAGCTTGACGTGGATCAGGCCCGTCAGTGCACCGGCCACGGCTCCGCACAGCAGGGAGGCGGGGAGGGTCAGCAGGGGGTGAACTCCGTTGGAGATCATGAGGGCCGTGACCGCAGCTCCCATGGGGAAAGTGGCATCCACAGACATGTCTGGAAAGTCCAGAATCCGGAAAGTGATGTACACCCCCAGTGCGAGAATGGCATAGATCAGTCCCTGTTCAAGAACACCAATCACCTGGGACATAGACAATCTCCTTTATCTTTGGAAATACACGCAAAGACGCCGGGGCACAGGCCGCCGGCGGTCATTTGCACAGGTCGGAAGGTTATTCGGCTTTCTGGGCGCGGGCGGCCAGGTCGTCCGGCAGGGTGATGCCGAAGGCAGACAGCGCGTTCTCATTGATGTAAAGGGAAGGCTCGGTGATGATCTCATAGGGAATATCTTCGGCCTTGGCCTCACCCCTGAGAACTGTGGCGGCCATGACACCGCACTGTTTGCCGAGGTTGACATAGTCAAGACCTTCAGCGGCGATGCAGCCGAGCTTGACCTGCTCCACTTCAGAACCAAAGACGGGCTTTTTGGCAGCATTGGCCTTGTCCAGAACCAGGGACAGGGCCTGCACCACGGTGTTGTCGGTGAGGTTGCTCAGGCAGTCCACCTTGGGAAGCAGGGCATCCAGGGCCAGGGGAATGTCAGCGGCAGTGGTGATGCCGGATTCCACGATCTCAAATCCGAAGTCCGCGGCATATGCCTTGTAGACCTCAATGGTGGACACCGAGTTGGTCTCGCTGGTGGTGTAGAGGATGCCCACGGTCTTGGCATCCGGGAGCATGGCCCGGATGGTGGCCAGCTGGGCTTTCACCGGCAGGGCATCGCTTACACCGGTGACATTGCCGGCGTTGCTTCCGTCCTCATTGGCGAACCCGGAGGCGATGGGATCCGAGACGGCGTTGAAGATCAGGGGAATCTTTCCGTCCGCCGCGTTGAAGCAGGCCTGGGCCATGGGTGTGGCAATACCCACCATCAGGTCAACGGGCTTGGAGGCAAACTGGGCGGCAATCTGCTGGGCAATGCCCATGTCCGCCTGGGCGTTTTCATAGAGGACCGTCAGGTTCTCGCCTTCCACGATCCCCTCCTCCGCAAGCCCCTCAAGGAAGCCGGTGCGGCAGTTGTCCAGGGAGCCGTGTACGGCAAACTGGCCGATACCCACGGTATAGGATTCAGCGAAGGCCACCATGCTGATGGCGACAAGGACCAGGACCATGACGAGTGTGAGTGTGCGTTTCATCTTTTTTTCCTCCTGTTCATTTGTGGTGACAGGTGCGAAGGAAAGCGTGAGACGGATAAAAAAACGCCCCATCTGCCTGTCGACAGATGAGGCGGAATCTCTTCCGTGGTGCCACTCATATTGACCTTTCGGTCCGCTTACCCCGTACCAACATACGGTGCAGTCTGATAACGGGTCTGCATCCCCGTTTCCGTCTAATAAGGCAACCCCGTTGACGGAACCCTCGGAAAGCCCATTTGGAAGATTCACTGTGCCGTACTCCCACCCGCGACGGCTCTCTTTGACAATGAGGTTCTTCGTACTCCTCTTTCCTCAAGCGGTTTGTGAGGGTAGCTTATCATGGGGGGCGGAATGTGTCAACAGACAAATTCGGGGCAAAAATTGACAAATCCTTCACAATCTCTGCATCGGGAGAAGTTTTTTTTCGGCGGTTTTTCAGTGAAGTGAGGCGGATGACTGGACGAAACACACAGATCATGATAGGATAAGCGTGACCGTAGAGTTCAACTAGAGGAGGATTGCTCACTATGAAGAAAAAAGGATTGTTTCTTGTAGCGCTCATTCTGACATTGTTCATTGTGCTGCCGGTCCTGGCTGAGCATCAGTATGTGGTGACCGCCAATGGCCGCAACCTGAATGTCCGCAAGTACGCGTCCAAGGAAGCGGACGTCATCGATTCCATCAGGTACGGCACGCGTGTGGATGTCCGCTTCTACGAGGGGTCCTGGTGCTTCATCACCTATGGTTCCCGCAGCGGATACGTCATGTCCCGCTTCCTGAAGAAATCCATTCCGTCCGGCCAGTATGTCCGGCCTGCCTACCAGACCTACACCACCGTCCCCACCGCCGTCAACTATGGATACAACGGTGAAAGGATGATGAATGTCGTTCCCTATGTCGTGCAGATCATGCCCAGCCGTCCCAGCGGCCGTGTGGCTGTCCGCTGGTCTCCCACCACGAAATCCGAGGTTGTCCAGTACCTGACGGACGGATATCAGCTGACGGTGACGGCGCAGAACCGTTACTGGGCGCAGGTGCGTGACGAGAACTCCGGCATGGTGGGCTATGTGTACCGCGAATTCCTGAGACTGAGTTCCGTTGCTGCCCCCGTGGTCGGTACTTACTCCGGCGTGGACGGCTGAGTCTCCACTCATTCATAAACAGAAGGGAGTTTTTAGATAATTATGAAGAAATATCTTATACTGGCTCTGGCAGTTGTACTGACCCTGGGTCTGGCTGCGGGTATCTGCGAGCAGACGGAGGACATGACAAAGAAAGCAGAGGAAATCGCCACTGAGATTTCTCCTGAGGCCAGCGAAATGATCTCCAAGGCTGAGCTGGAGACCCTGTCCATGGGCGAATTTACCGTGACCACCGTGGTCCCGGACGGGTATTCTCTGGTCGAACGCTGGGAAAATGAAACCCTGTATGTAGGCGAGCTCCGCTCTGAGGACCAGACCCAGCCCCGTATTGACGTGACGGTTGCCTATAACGATGAGTTTGCCGGCGTGACCATTACGGACCTGACCGAAGAGAGCCTTGAGCGCATCCGTGACGCCGAGGCGGAGGACGGGCAGAAGCCGGAAGTCTCCATGGCCAAGACCGAATACGGCACGGTGATCGTGATCTCCCGCATCAACAATGAGTATGAGTCCAGGGCAGACATGTTCTCCCTGTACAAGGGATATGAGATCTCCATGTTCATCCAGCCGGGAGTGGCGGCCGCCGAAGGGATCAGCGATGATCAGATTAACCTGTGGGTGAAATTCCTGAGCAACCTGTGGATCACCAGCAATAAATAAAACCAGCGGAACCGCTGAAACAGGGCCGAAAGGCCCTGTTTTTTTCTGCGCAAAAAATGGTGAGAAAGGGTTTTGTCGATGGATTTTTACCATAGGATAGGGTATACTTGTCAAAGACTTGCCACCCTCAACTGGGGTACAGGGAAATAACTCTTGTTCATATGGAAGGAATGGATGTATAGGAATGATGGAGTTCAATGAAAACCGGGAAGTGATGGTGAATCGGGAGCTCTCATGGCTCCAGTTCAACGAACGGGTTCTGGAGGAGGCGGAAGACGAGCGCGTTCCCCTGTGTGAACGGCTGTCCTTTCTGTCGATTTACCAAAGCAATCTGGACGAGTATCTCATGGTCCGCATGGGTGCGCTGGTGGATCAGAATCAGTCCGCGCCCAAGCAGCGGGACAACAAGACGAATCTGACGGCAAAGAAGCAGATTGATGCTGTACTGGAACGTATTTCCCAGCTGAACATCCGCAAGGAGGCCCTGTACGCGAACCTCATGGATGAACTGGATAAAAACGGGGTCCGCATTGTGGATTTCAGGCGTATCGGGCGTCAGGAGAGCGAGCGACTGGAGAGGTATTTCGATTCCCAGATAGCTCCCCTGATCACCCCTATTCTGATCGAGCCGCGGCAGCCTTTTCCTTTCCTGCGCGGACGGGAGATCTATGCGGTGGTGGAGCTGGTCCGCAAGAACGGCAAAGCCCGTCTGGGCGTGATCCCCTGCAATTCCAGCGTGATTCCGAGACTTATTGAAGTGGCCTCGGGAGAGAAGAAGTTCATGCTGGCGGAAGAGCTGATTCTCCATTTCATCTATAAAATGTTCCCTGGATACTTTGTCAAGTCCAAGTCGCTGCTGAGGGTGATCCGCAATGCGGATATCGATGCGGATGCCCTTTTTGACGAAGAGAGCGATTACAGGGAATTCATGTCGAAGCTGATCAAGCGCAGGAAGAAACTGAGCCCGGTTCGCCTTGAACTGTCGCGGCACATGGACACCAAGACCGTCGAAGCCCTCTGCAAGGCCCTCAAGTGCAAGAGGCGGTTTGTGGTTCAGATGAACACCCCCCTGGACGTGTCCTTCCTTTTCAAGATTCAGGACGAGCTGCGCCAGAATCCCCAGCTGTTCTATGAGCGCCGCATTCCTCAGCGCCCCGCCTGGGCCGAACCCGGACAGCGCGTGCTGGATCTGGTCCGCAAGGAGGACCGGCTGCTGTCCTATCCCTTCGAGTCCATGAGGCCCTTCCTGGACATGCTGCAGGAGGCTGCTGAGGATGAAAGGGTGGTCTCCATCAAGATGACCCTTTACCGGGTAGCCAAGATGAGCAAAGTTGTGGAATGCCTTATCGAGGCGGCCGAAAACGGCAAGCAGGTGGTCGTTCTGGTGGAACTCAAGGCCCGCTTTGACGAAGAAAACAATATCGAATGGTCCCGCCGCCTGGAGGAGGCCGGCTGCACCGTGATCTACGGCCTGGAGGGCTACAAGGTACACTCCAAACTGTGCCTGATCACCCGCATAGAAGATGATCATACGGTCTATTACACCCAGGTGGGTACAGGCAACTACAACGAAAAGACCGCAAGACAGTACACGGACCTGAGTCTGCTCACCGCCAATCAGAAGATCGGCGCGGAAGTGGCAGATGTGTTCAATGCACTGTCCATGGGGGATCTGGTGGAGACCAGCGATATGCTGATGGTGGCGCCTCTTTGTCTGCAGAACCGGATTCTTGATGCCATCAATGAGGAGATTGCGCGGGCGCTGTCCGGTGAAGAAGCATATGTGGGCATCAAGATCAACTCCATGACGGACCGCGACATCATGGACAAGCTGGTGGAGGCCAGCCGCGCAGGCGTGCATATTGACCTGCTGGTGCGGGGCATCTGCTGCCTGATTCCCGGCGTGCCCGGCTATACGGAGAATATCACCGTCACCAGTATCGTGGGACGTTTCCTGGAACACTCCCGCATCTACATTTTCGGCTGCGGTGAGCGCCGGAAGATCTACATCGCCTCTGCGGACCTGATGACCCGCAATACGCTGCGCCGCGTTGAGGTGGCGGCACCTATCCTGGATGAGGGAATCAAGGCGCAGATCCAGGAGATGTTTGAGATTCTCCTGGCGGACAATGTGCAGGCCAGACGGATGAACAGCGACGGACACTATGTCCGGCTGTACCCGGAAGAGGGACAGACGCCGGTCAGCTCTCAGGAGATCTTCTACCAGCGGGCGTATGACAGGGCAAAGGAAAAAGCCGCGGGTTCCGAGGCGCATCCCTGATATATGAAAACAGGCAGGAACTCAGCGTTCCTGCCTGTTTTTTCAGAAATCATCCGGGAAAGGAGGAGAGAGGATGGAGGATATCCTGTTTTTTGATCTGGAGATTGGCCTGAAGGACTACAAGGTGTATGACATCGGAGCAGTGTGTACGGACGGACGGGAATTCCATCAGAGCAGCCTGTCCGCCTTTGCCGGGTTTGCTTCGGGAAGCAGGTTCCTGTGCGGGCACAATATTCTGCAGCATGACCTGAAGGCTGCGGGTGAGGACCTGATGCTCGCCTGTCCACAGGCGCATATGATCGACACGCTGCCCCTTTCTCCGCTGCTTTTCCCGGTCAGGCCCTATCACCGGCTGCTGAAGGATGACAAGCTCCAGACCGAGGAAATGAACAATCCCGTCAACGATGCCAGAAAGGCCCGGCAGCTGTTTGAGGATGAGGTGGAGGCGTTTGTAAAGCTGCCCCTGAATGTGCAGCGGATTTTCTGCGCGCTGCTGGCCCCCTTCAGAGAATTTAAAGGATTCTTTGCCTGGATGGGCTGCGCGCCGGAAGGCGACGCGGCAGAACTCATCCGCCAGGAGTTTGAAGGGCGGATCTGCTCGAACGCGGATCTGGAGACGCTGTGCCGGCGGGTGCCTGTGGAGCTGGCGTATACTCTGGCGCTCATCCGGGTGGATGACAGGTATTCCATCACGCCTCCCTGGGTCATGCATACCTATCCCCTGATGGACAATGTCATGAAACTGCTGCGGGGAACCCCCTGTTCCCAGGGCTGCAGCTACTGCAGTTCCCGTCTGGATGTGCGCCAGCGTCTCAGGGACATCTTCGGATTTGAGAGCTTTCGCACCTATGAGGGGGAACCTCTTCAGGAGAATGCTGCCCGTGCGGCGGTGGAGGGAGCATCGCTGCTGGCGGTGTTTCCGACGGGCGGAGGCAAGTCGGTCACTTTCCAGCTGCCGGCCATGATTGCCGGAGAGATGTCCCGGGGCCTGACGGTGGTCATTTCTCCGCTTCAGTCCCTCATGAAGGACCAGGTGGACAACCTGGAAAAGCGCGGGATCGTGGATGCGGTGACGATTAATGGCCAGATGGATCCCATCGCCCGCAAGAACGCCATGGACCGTGTGGCCAACGGCCTGGCTTCCATTCTGTACATTTCCCCGGAATCCCTGCGGTCCAGAACCATCGAGTACCTGCTGTCCTTTCGCAACGTGGTGCGCTTTGTCATCGATGAGGCACACTGCTTCTCCGCATGGGGACAGGATTTCCGCGTGGATTACATGTACATCGGGGATTTTATCAGGAAACTCCAGGAGGCCAAGGGACTCAATCACAGCATACCGGTTTCATGCTTCACCGCAACGGCGAAGCAGAAGGTCATCAGCGATATTCGACAATACTTCAAGGAAAAGCTGGGACTGGACCTGCAGCTCTTTACGACGGCTGCAGCCCGGAAGAACCTGCGCTATGCGGTGATCTACAAAGCGAGCGATGAGGAAAAGTACACCGAGCTGCGCACGCTCATTCAGGACCACGACTGCCCCAGCATCGTGTATGTCTCAAGGACCAAAACCTCGGAAAGGATCGCTGCCCGCCTCAGGGAAGACGGGATCGAGGCACGTCATTACCACGGGCAGATGGACCCAACCCTGAAGGTGGAGAATCAGAACGATTTCATCTCGGGACTGGTTCAGGTGATCGTGGCCACTTCCGCTTTCGGAATGGGGGTCGACAAGAAGGATGTGGGCCTGGTGGTCCACTACGAAATCTCGGATTCTCTTGAAAACTATGTGCAGGAAGCCGGACGTGCGGGGAGGGATGAGCACATTCAGGCGGACTGTTATGTGCTGTTCAATGAAAACGACCTGGACCGGCATTTTGTCATGCTGAACCAGACCCGACTGAGCATCGGCGAAATCCAGCAGGTCTGGCGGGCGGTGAAGGAGATGTCCCGTCTGCGCAGTTCCTTCAGCGCGTCGGCACTGGAAATCGCCCGGGCAGCGGGCTGGGATGACACGAAGATAGAGATCGAGACCCGCGTTCGCACCTCCCTTGCGGCCCTGGAGGACGCGGGCTACCTGGAGAGGGGCCGGAATGTGCCCCATATTTATGCGGACAGCCTGCTTGTGCGAAATGTCATGGAGGGCAATGAGATTCTGATCAAGAGCAAACTGTTCTCCCCGGAACAGCTCACCCAGGCGGGACGAATCCTCAAGTACCTGATTTCACGGCGATATACCCTCAGAGGAAGTCTTGAAGAACCGGCAGAGTCCCGGGTGGACTATCTGGCGGACCGTCTGGGGATTACCAGAGCTGAAGCTGTGGACACGATCCTCCTGATGCGGGAGGCGGGAGTGCTGGCGGACAATATGGACCTGACCGCTTATATCCGAAAGACAGGGGGGCAGAAAAGCTCCGACAATCTGCTGCGCCTGTTTCTCAGTCTGGAGGAATTTCTGACCCGGCGCCTCGATCTGGAGGAGGAAATCAACTATAAACAGCTCAATGAGGAGGCGGAGGAGGAGGGCATTCGCCAAACCAGCGTTCGCAATATCCGGACACTGGTGATGTACTGGATGATTTCCGGGGTATTGAAGAAGGGCTTCCATCCGGATGAGGAACATGTGCGTCTGGAACGCACCATGCCCGTGGATGTGCAGAGAAAACGCCTCGAACGGCGCGGAAATGTGGCCAGGTTTGTCGTCTCCTTCCTGCAGAACAGAAGCGAAGGGGCACAGGCGGGACCCAGGGAGGAACTGACCGTGCGCTTTTCAGTCAATGAGCTGCAGACGGCGTATAACATGGGACCGAACAGCCTTCTGGAGGACGGAATCCCGGCAAGGGTGGAGGAGATCAAGGAGGCTCTGCTGTACCTGTCCAAAATCGGGGCCATGACCATTGAGGGCGGATTCATGGTGGCCTACAATGCCATGCAGATCCGGCGCAAGGTGATGGACAACCGGATCAAGTACAAGCAGGATGACTACGCCAAGCTCAACGAGTATTACCGTCAGCGGATGCAGCAGATCCATATCGTTGGAGAGTATGCCCGCATGATGGTGAAAAGCTATGAGGATGCGCTGCAGTTTGTCAGCGATTATTTCCAGATGGAGTACAGGGCATTCATCACCAAATACTTCAAGGGCAACCGGCGTGGTGAAATCAACAGGAACATCACTCCGGGGAAGTATGAAAAGCTTTTTGGAGGTTTGTCCAGAATACAGAAGGAGATCATCGATGATGACCAGTCCCGTGTCATTGTTGTGGCGGCGGGGCCGGGAAGCGGAAAAACCCGAACCCTGGTGCATAAGCTGGCCTCTCTGCTGATCATGGAGGATATCAAGCAGGATCAGCTGCTGATGCTCACGTTTTCCCGGGCGGCGGCAACGGAATTCCACCAGCGCCTCAACGCGCTGATCGGGAAAAGTGCCTCGTTTGTGGAGATCAAGACGTTTCATTCCTACTGCTTTGACCTGCTTGGAAGAATCGGAACCCTGGAGGAATCGGAGAACGTCGTGTCTGTAGCGACGCAGAAGATCCGAAATGGGGAGGTGGAACAGGGGCGCATCACCAAAACGGTGCTGGTCATTGACGAGGCTCAGGACATGAGTGCTCAGGAATATGATCTGGTACGTGCCCTGATGGAACGCAATGATGATATGCGGGTGATCGCGGTGGGAGATGATGACCAGAATATCTTCGAATTCCGGGGCTCCGATTCCGCCCACCTGCGCAGTCTCAGGACGGATTATTCAGGAACCTTCTATGAAATGGTCGACAATTACCGCAGCGACCGGTCCATTGTGGAAGTGGCCAACTGGTTTGCCGGGACGATTACTGATCGAATGAAGCATCAGGACATCCAGGCGGTGAGTCAGCGGCCCGGCAGGGTGGTGATGCGCTGCCACAGTTCCGGGAACCTGACCATTCCGGTGGCTGCCATGCTGGATGCCAACGGTGTCAGAGGAAGCTGCTGTATTCTTACCGCCACCAATGAGGAAGCACTGAAAATGACGGGCCTGCTGAAGCAGCGAGGCAGGCCGGTACGCCTGATCCAGAGCAACGAAGGATTTGACCTGTTTAATCTGGCGGAAATGCGGTATTTTGTCCGCTGCCTGGGCGATGAGAAAATGGTGAGCAAGATAACGGAGGAAAACTGGGAGGCTGCGCGGTTCAGACTGGCTCAGGTGTATTCACGAAGCTCGTGCCTGGAACAGTGCCTGCGGCTTCTGGATGTGTTCAGGGAAACCAACTCCAGGTTATACAGGACGGATCTGCTGGAGTTCCTTCACGAATCCCGTTTGGAGGATTATCAGCAGACGCCGGAGAAGACGGTCCTTGTATCCACGATTCACAAGGCAAAAGGACATGAATTTGATACAGTCTATCTGATTCTGGGAAAAAAATATGACCTTTCAACGGACGCTGCAAGGCGGGCGGTGTATGTGGCGATGACAAGGGCCCGTTCCGCACTGTTCATTTACAGCAGCAATGCCGTCTTCAACAGGCTTGAACCGCCTGCCTGCGTGGAGCGCAAAATAGAGAATCTCGTTTTTCCACCGCCGGGTGAGATTCTGCTGCAGCTGACCCACAGGGATGTGGCGCTGGGGTATTTTGCCAAATGGAAGACGAATATCCTCAAGCTGCGAAGCGGTGACCCGCTGAAAGTGGATGGGGAGTATCTGCTGGATCCCGGCTGCGACAAACCGATTTGTCGTTTCTCACAGGCATTTTCTTCCCGTCTGCAGGGACTCAGGGAGAAGCATTATGAACCCGTATCGGCCGCAGTACGGTTTGTCGTGGCCTGGAGAGGTGAAAAAGATCCGGACGAAAGTGCCGTTCTTCTTCCTGACCTGAGACTGAAGCTTCAGGAGGGACAACATCCAAATAAATGAAAAATACTATGAAAACAAAGGCTCTTTGAGAGAAAAGGGCTGCAGGGGGAAGGAAAAGAAGCTGACATCGAAGGTTGACAGGATAAAGTGGGCATGATAGAATCCGTTGGACAGAAAGACAATAATTGATCAGGCAGAGGATCCTCTTTTCTTGCAAAAGGACAGACGGGGTTTGTCCGGGCCTGGATCATGTCAGTTGTTTTATAAGGAGGATTTCCGAATGAAAATCTCAAAGACTCAGAATGGGACTTCTGTTGAACTGGCGATTGAAGGACGTCTTGACACCATGACCGCTCCTGAGCTGGAGAGGGAAGTCAAGTCAACCATGAACGGGATCAAGGATCTGACTTTGAACCTCGAGAAGCTGGAGTATATTTCTTCTGCCGGACTCCGCGTGCTGCTGATGGCCCACAAGACCATGGCGACCAAGGGATCCATGAAGATCATTAATGTCAGCGAAATCGTCCGTGAAGTGTTTGACGTGACGGGCTTCTCTGATATTCTCAACATCGAGTAATTATACAGACAAGGTTTGTGCATACGATAAAGGAAGACAAAGGGATTCTTTGCCTTCTTTTTTTATATGTTGTTGTAGGGAACCTGAGGGGAATTCTGTCCATGCTCTCCATCCGGCGGCGCGCAGGCGTGCCTGCTTTTCTCCTGGTGCAGGCGGACAGATTGGAGGTGCGGTCCTGACAATGCGCCCCTTGCAGGGGATTCCGGGAACAGTTCCCTGAATGATCAGCTGGAATGAACGGAAATCCGCGGGGGATATCCGGAAAAGCAGGGGATGAAGATCAGGGAGAGGCGCCATCGGCCATTTTGAAGACCGGGGTGAGCCTTCGAAGGACGGACAAAAAAGAAGCAGGAACAGAACTGCTCCTGCTGTTGCAGCGAAAGTGCCGCAAATGCTTCCTGAAGGTTATTCGGCGACGGGCACCGGTTCGATATCCGTGCTGAGACGGTACAGCGTGGCTCCTCGCTTTTTCTGACAGAAGGCATCCACAAACCAGTCGATATCTTCTGAGGCATCGAACTGAACGTAGCCATACCGGATTTTAGATTTGGAAGTGCCCAGCATGTTGGAATCTGTCCAGTGGACGGAATCTGTTCCAGGATCATAATCGCTGATAAAGATCAGGGAGTGAGCGCCGACGCCATGCCGGTAATTTGCACTCATCTGGAAATAATCCCCGCGGCGCACGCGCATCATGAGAGAACGGGCAAACTCGCGGTTCTCTTCCGGGGAGAGGTTTTCGTTATAGAGAAACTGGTCCACCAGTACAAAGGGGTTTCCTTCGGAGGCGGGACCGAACTTCCAGCAAATGCCGTAAGTATAGGGAGCACAGTCTTCTTTGGGAAGGTTCTCCGGGACCTTCAGGGGGACATCCGGGTAACTGGCAAGCCGGTATTTTTTTGCGTTATCCTTGAATACGGTGATGGTGAAATTCTTGCAAATATACTTGTCACCGCTGTAATGGGCCCTCTGAGGCTGATTGCCTGCCCGGTTGTAATACCCTTTGGCACTGCCAATGATGTCCTCGATGAAAGCCTGACGGGCGGATTCATCAGCCAGCGCAAAACTGTATACGGCATACAGCATCACAAGGGCAAGCCCGGATGCAAGAAGGGCTTTTTTTATGCTCATGGGTCCCTCCGATTTTCTTTGGAAAGAGGTGACAGAATCTCAATCCGGACTTTTTCCACACGGTTGTCATTCATCTCCAGTACCGTGATTCTGAAATCTCCGCTTTCAATGGTCTCTCCGGTAACGGGTACATGACCGCAAAGCTCATAGATCCAGCCGTTGACGGTCAGAATCTCTGAGTCAAAGGGACGGCCCATTTCGTCAAAGAGTTTTTCCAGGTTGGCATTGCCCATGGCAATATATTCGGTATCGGAGATTTTTTCAATTTCCTGAACAATCTCGTCGTGCTCGTCCCAGATCTCTCCCACCAGTTCTTCGAGAATATCCTCCATGGTGACGATGCCGGCC
>OMRS01000051.1 GCA_900313545.1 uncultured Eubacteriales bacterium
CGGTACATTCCCGCCCAGTCCGAATGCTCTCCGAAAAGACACAACCGTCCCGGGACAAACAGATGGAGCACTTTCCCTGTTTCAGCCATTTTTTCTCTTCCCCCGTCCTGCAGATTTCAGCCGTGCCTGTATTTCCAGATACAGACAATCGCCCGAAGGCCATCTTTAAAGCCAATCTTCTTGCCTTCCTCATTGGTGCGAGGATAGTAGGAAATGGGGACCTCCTTCACTTTCACATTCATCTTCGACACCTTGGCAGTGATTTCGGGTTCAAAGCCGAAGCGGTTCTCCTGGATATCCACCGCCTGGATGATTTCCCGTTTGAAACACTTATAGCATGTTTCCATATCTGTCAGATGCAGTCGGGTAAACAGATTTGAAAGCCGGGTCAGGAATTTGTTTGCCAGCTGATTTGCCCTGTATCCTTTGGCTGCCTGATTCAGGAATCTAGAGCCATAGCATACATCGCATTCCCCATTGACAATCGGCATGACCACCAGCGGATACTCATTGGGATCATATTCAAGGTCCGCATCCTGAATGATCACTACATCGCCCGTGGCTTCCTGAAACCCTGTTCGAAGCGCTCCCCCTTTTCCCTGATTGACCTCATGATGAATCACTTTGCTGACAAGCGGAGCGATTTCCCTGTCAAGGATCTCACTTGTTCCATCCCTGCTTTTGTCATCGACAATAATAATCTCCTTTTTTTCAATCGGAGCAGCAAGAACTTTTTCGACAATGGCATGAATGCTGTTTTTTTCGTTATAGCAGGGAATAACTATTGAAAGCGTGAAGTCGTGTGGATTCATGTTTTTCTCCCATCTTCTAAGCAGAATCTTGTTTGAAACCCGTCAGCGCGGTAACCATGCTTTCCCTGATGCAAGTGGATGTCTCCTGTTCCAGGGCCCATCTCCCGGATCTGTGGTTTCTCCGTCATCATCCCCATGACAAGTCAAAAGGCAATCGGATCTCCGGGTGCAGGTCCTTGGTTCATCGCTCCGGCGTCATTGCTGGCGCACGCGCAATCCGCTGTGAACGATCAACCCGGACACGATGGCAGGACGGTGCACCTGTGTATTCGGGCGGTTTCATCGATCCTGCTTCGTCTCAGGCCCGCCAAAGGTCATCCTGATTATCAAAATCCCAATCGCTGTCATAAGAAAACGAACGTGGCTATCTTAACAGCAAATTCCCCGTGAGACAAGTACAAAAGCAATTCGGGTTCTTCCGGTTCCTCTCTATCTGTTTGACTGACGGTCCTGTGTTCCCTTCCGCTGGAACTCCCAGGCACGGGCACCAGCCCCCACCATTAAAAAGAGACCTTGCGTCATGGCAAAGTCTCTTTTTGATTTACTGCATTGCAGGGGACAGCACGGCGCTGACTTCGTCGAATTCGCTTTCCACCCGGGTCTTCTCGGCAGGCAGTTTTCTCGGACCCTGCGCATACTGCAGAATCCAGTCCATCACCTCATCCGCCGCCTGCTGATTGGGATACACCTCATCGATGTTCTCGATTTCATAGAGCAGGACCTTTTTCCCCTTGGCAGCGCCGCGGACGCAGCTCATGGTCTTCCCTGCCACATGCAGCGTGATCCGTCGGGGAAGGCGTTTGTTCTCGATGGCAAAGAAATGATAGTTGAAGTCAAATACCCTGAAGCTGACCGGGGACTCGTCACAGGTCAGTGTCAGGTCCACCGCAATACGCGGATACGCGCGCTTGGCAAAGAAGGCGATATTGGTGCGGCGTTTGAAGTTCATGCTCAGATCCTGGTAGACGGAGCTCTCCATGACCTCCTCAGGATGGGTCGGGACGCGGTCATAGCAGATGCCGCACAGGTTGTCAAACCCGTTCCGGCTGTCATACCCCTTGATCACAAAGGCATATTCCCAGAGGATCCCGCCATTGGGGCCGCCTCTGACAGGTCCCACATGGATGGGCTTCAGCTTGAGACGGACCATGTACTTTTTGTCCTTGAGCACCAGGATCGGGGTGGAATTGGGCTCCACCAGATGGGGCTGCGCGGTCCGGATGGCCACGCCCTGTTCGGAAATGTCCTTGGTCACACAGTCATAGGAGACCCCGCCGACTTCCAGCTTGCAGGGCAGGGTCACCATGATGCGCTCCGCGTTTCGGTACGCCTCACGGCCATCCATGAAGAACAGTCCCATGACCATGATGTACAGATTGTTGCACAGCCAGAACAGCATGACCGCGATACCGAAGGAGTTGGAGATGAACACGATCCGGATACTGTTGATAATGCCGAACACGGACATGGCGATCAGGATCAGGGAAGGCACCATGTAGACAAAGTTTTTGCCCTTCTGGCTGCCGGCCTTGGCTTTCTGGGTCACCTTGAACTTCTTCAGGGAGAAGCCGAAGGTCTCCATCAGGATCGGAATCAGCATGAAGGGGAACATGACCGTCTCATACACCGACGTCCATTTGTTGTTTCGTCGGTTTCCGGAAAGCGTCTTCATACTGATGGTCGAGGTCACATACATGGGTGCCCAGAACATCAGCACTTCCGGAAGGGTACAGACCATGACCTCAAACCCGAAGGTCGCAAACAGGATCGGCGCCAGAATGTAGATCAGGCGCTTGAGCGGAACATACCAGTAGTAGATGGATGCCCAGTAATTGAGCTTCTGCATGAAGTTCAGCTCACTGGACCCCAGAATGTCGATCTTGTGTCCCGTATCGATAACGCCACGGCCCCAACGGACACGCTGCTGGATCAGGCCCTGAATGGTGTTGGGCGACAGGCCGGAGGCCAGAGGCTTTCCGGTGCCCAGGCAGACATAGCCTTTCTTCTGGATCATACAGCCCGTGGCAAAGTCCTCGGTGATGGACTCCGTAAAGAATCCCCCGATGTCGTAGATCGCCTTCCTGCTGATGATGGTGTTGGATCCGCCGTAAATCACGCTGTTGGATTTGGTCTTGGCCACCTGGATATCGCGGTAGAAATAGTCCTGCTCGTTGGGGATCTTGGCCTCCGAATGCAGGTTGAACTGGAACAGGTCCAGATCGTAGAAGGCCTGGGGCGTCTGGATGAATCCGATGCGCATTTCCTCTTCCTTGGGAAGCGCCCAGTTCTTGATGTCGCCGTCCACCAGGTAGGGGACCACTTCCATGAGGAAGCGGCTCTGCACGATCATGTCCGCATCCAGGGTCAGGATATAGGGGGAATTGGTCACGCTGATGGCGTGGTTGATGTTGCCGGCCTTCTGCCCTATGTGGGTATCCCGGTCCAGGTAGTTGAGGCGGGGGCCGAAGGTTTTTGCAAACTCCTTGATATGGGCCCGGTGTCCGTCGTCGATGAGGTAGATATGGACCTTGTTCAGGTCCGGATAGTCGAGGTTCAGGCACCCGTTGATGGTCTTGTAGAGCAGCTCCTCCTCCTCGTTGTAGGTGGAGATGAAGATGTCGATGTCCGGATACAGTTCATAGGGAACCTTGGGCAGCGGGTAGTCCTCCACATTGTACATGTTGTAGAAGTGGACGAACTGCTCCACCATTCCCAGCGCCTCCACCGTCAGCAGCAGCAGCGCCGCGCCCAGGGCGATCATGTGGCCTCCCCACGGGACCGTAAAGCAGGTCCGCCAGATCAGATAATTCAGGGTGAAGATGCAGTTGACGATAAACCAGAACCGTTTCATGCCGATACTGACTTCGTTGGCATCCTTTTTTTTGGGCTTTGCCATCTCTTCACCCCCTCATTCCTTTTCCTTGTCTGCGGAAGCCAGCATGGTCCCGGCTTCCTTGCGGTAAAAGTCAAAGGCCTCGTCGCAGATGTTGTACGGATCCAGTTCCATGATCACGTAATCATACTTGTGGGTATGGAAATATTCTTCAAAATTGTAGATGGTTTCCTCATTGGCCGACCAGATACTGTCAATGGTGTGACACACCGGCGCCAGGAAGGCCACCACGGGATTGAAGTAGGAATCCCGGATCATCAGCACATTGGGCCCCTTCGGAAGCTCGGTGTTCGTGATGATTTCATGGGCAAACTGCCCCTTGTGATACGCCGCATACGGGCTCTCCCCGTACAGGCTGGTGCGCTTTTCCACATAGGAACGGTCGAGCAGGATTTCGTAAGTGGTGCCCTTGGCCACCGTCCTCTCGCCGTTTTCCAGGTACCTGAGGTATTCATAGACCCGCGTCTGGGCGGGCCACAGCGCCGTAAAGTCCTCGGTTCCGGAGTAGGGCACTCCGGTCTTCTGCCCCATGGTGCCCACCATGGTCCCGGGATAGGTGATCCAGTCAAAGGCCTCATTCGACAGATACAGCCCGTCCGGATCCAGGTCCACATGCCCGGATTTGTTCATCCAGGCCAGCAGCTGCTGGGAGGCCATCAGGGCGGCCGGGATCGTCCAGTATTTCTCCGTCTTGAAAAAACACTGCTCATATTTCAGGGTATCGTTGGGGAACACCCGGTTGAAATCGATGCTGTTGACCTTGAAACGGTTCAGATAGAACATCAGCTGGCTGATGTCGGCTTCCGGATTGGCAATGGGCAGGTTGTCCACATTGTTGGTATAGCCGGATTTGTACTTGCTGGGAGCCAGGACAAAGATCATCTTTGCGCCCTTGGCAATGGACCGGTTCTGCAGGACCTTGAGCCGCATGGCGTACTCGATCATCCTGTCATCGCCGCCCTTGTAAAAGGAGGTTTCATGGAGATAGCCGTCCCCGTCCTTGACATAGAGGAAATCCCAGAATTCCTTGCGCCCCAGCGCGTTCTGGATTCGGGAAAACAGCTCGACAAAATGCATGCGGCCGATGAAATCCTCGTTGATGGTGGCATCCACGGTTTCAATCGCATTCCTCAGATCCGGCAGGGAGGCAACCACCTTGTACTGAAATTTCGCGGCGAGATCCGGGACAAAGACCATGACATTGAACATGCACAATACGACCAGCACGATCAGCAGCAAAGCGGTAAACAGTACTTTCCGCGCCAGATATCCCATATACTCACCTCTCTTTCCGGATCAGACGGTCGGATAGTAGGCCCGTGTCACCATGTAGCAGAAACACAGGACCAGCAGCAGGAACATGCAGACGGGATAGACAATCGTGGCCACCGCGTTCTGCCATCCCTGGGGGTTTTTGAACATCTTTTCATTGAACTTCCGGGCGATGGGCGTGCTGAACAGGATGCCCACCAGGATCAGGTGCCAGTTCTCCTTGAGCAGCAGAATGGCCAGATCGCTGTGGAAGCCGTTGTGGTTGGCGCCGAAGAGATTCATGTAATACCGGCTGGCCTGATAGATGTCGGTGGCGCGGAAGAGCACAAATCCCATGGCCACCATGAACAGCGTATAGATCCTGCCCAGCCACTTGAAGGGCATTTTCTTGTTGAGGTCAAAGAACTGCTCCACGATCAGAACGATGAAGTGGTACGCGCCCCACAGCAGGAAGGTGTATCCCGGTCCGTGCCATGCGCCGAAGCACACCCAGTGGGCCACCTGCGCCACGATGTTCGGGTTGTCGGTGGTCTCCTCATCTCCCCCCAGGGGACCTTTGATGTACTCATTGAACCAGTTCTGGGCACCCAGTTCCCACCGGGTCCAGTAGTCCGTCACCGTAATGGCGGAGTAGGGATAGATGATGTTTTCGGGAACGACATAGCCGAAGGTCATGGCCAGACCGATGGCCATGTCGCTGAAACCGCCCAGCTGGAAATACACCTGCAGAAGGAAGGCGCCGATGCCCAGCCAGGCCAGGGCGGCAGGCACCGTGTATTCCGAAATGCCGACCTGGGAGAGGCTGAAGACATTGTCCGCAATGCCTTCAAAGCAGTCCGCAAGGATCAGGACCTTGCCCATTCCCACGACAAAGCGGCAGATGCCCATGACCAGCAGGCGGACATCCAGGTGGCGCTTGTGCATCTGCGACGCCATCTCATGGTAGCGCATCACCGGCCCGTGCGAAAGGAACGGAAAGAAGCAGCAGAAAATCCCCACGTTAAAGGGGGTGGTGGCCTCCGCTTTCCGGTTGTACACATCGATCAGATAGGAGATGGCATGCAGGGTGAACACCGCGATGCCAAAGGGCGGGGTCACATTGTAGCGGAAACGGATATTGGTGGCGGCGCCCAGCATCTGCAGCAGGAAGCCCATATACCGGTAGACAATCAGCACCAGCAGATTGATGGCGCATCCGATCCACACCAGCGGTTTCCCGGACGCCTTGTCCCTGGAGGAGATCATGTAGCTGAACAGGGCGTTGATCAGGACCATGAACACCATGAGAATCACATAGCTGGGCTCCCCGCTGGCATAGAAAACGATGCAGCCCGCAAACAGCACCACGCTCTGAGCGATGCTGGAAAAGGAAAAAACGTAGTAAAGCAGCAGCAGTACCGGCAGAAAGACCACAAAAAACGGGATTGTCGTCATTGTCATATTCCTGGTCCGCAGGGCCACCGGCCCCTGCTGCCTCCTTTCCGGTCAGATTCAATACTCAGCGTCTGTTGATCAGGATGGACGGGATCAGGAAGAAGATCAGACAGACCACAAACAAAATGGCATTGCCGCCCTTTTGGCGGTTCGCCAGGGTATAGGCGGCCAGCATCCCGTTGAGCCGGGTGGTGATGTAGCGGCCGTGCCGGCTCAGGTACGCTTTGATGGTGTAGACCTCCTGGTCATAGTCATCGTTGTAGCGATCCACCAGCACCCCGTCCATGTAGGCGCTTCCCAGCACATAGCTGCCGGCTTTCTTGCCCTTGGCATCCGTATAGTTGTTGGACCACCGCATCCAGTCCCGCTTCTGGGCGGAGCGCAGGTGGGCCACCGCCTCGTCGATGGCGGCAAAGACATAGTTGTCATTGAGATAGTGGGCACGCAGCTCCACATACCGGTTCGTCAGTTTCTGGAGGAAATCCCCGTCCGTGACCAGGCGGCTGAAGTAGTCCCTGTCCTGCATGGTCATGCTGTCGGGGCTGGACTCGTCCACATAGCTGTTGTTCATGGCCTGGTCAAATTCGCTGACAGGACCCATTTTGAGTTTCCCCCAGGAGCTTTTGTACATATAGGTTTCATACAGGCCCGCGTCCGCGTTTCCGAAGAACTCGTTCACCAGGAAATAATCCGCAAAGCTGGTGGTATCGATGAATTCGGCGTACTTTTGAAACCTGGACCTGCTGGACGAATACAGGATCTTCTCAAAGGCGGACAGGTCCGCTTCCACCGAGGAGATGACCTGCTCCGTCTGCTCCTCCTGCACCGGAGACTGAAGAATCAGGTATTCATGGTCCAGCCGGTTTTCATGCGCGTAGGTGGAGAGCACCGTCTCCTTCGGATCAAACCGGTCGCGCCTGACCAGATACCCGGGCGTGATATTCTTCTTTTCCGGGACCACCTCCCGGATGTTCACCCGGTTGACGCCCCGCTCCACATCCTCGCACAGCAGATAGACGCCTTCGTATTCCAGGGTGTTGTTGCGCCGGATCAGCACCTCGCAGAACTGGCTTCTGGGGCTCCACTCCATGATCTGGGCGGCCACCCGGTAAACCAGATAATTGCGGATCATGCTCTTGTCCGCGATGCTGCCCCTCAGCACCCAGGATGTGCCGCTGCTCATGTCAAAGAAGCTCACCGGCTGGTCCTGGCCGGTGCTGTTCACCGTCCTGAGGAGATACTGGGGCTTGGCCTGCAGCTGGGCGGAGAGCCCCAGCCGGCTGAAGCGGACATGCGTAATGCTGCTCGGGCCGCTGGAAACGCTGTTTTCAATCCCGTCCGTGCGGTCATAGATTTCCAGCATTCCGTTCACCCAGGGATCCGCGCCCGTTCTGGCCAGGTTCCCGTCTGAGGTCACCGTGACGGTCAGGGGCACATCCTCTTCGAAGTTGAGCACTACCAGCGGAAGGTTGCTGGAAAACGCCTCATCCGCGATAAAGCTGGAACTGAGATGCGCCGTGGCATCCTCCACCTTGCTCGCAGGGCTCAGGGGCCGGCTGTTATAGTAATCCTGCGCATAGGTCCTGCCTTCCACGCTCAGGTTCATGTCGTAGCGGAACAGGCCCAGCAGCGGAATCGTCAGCAGGCACAGCACAATCAGCGCCACCACATACCTCGGTTTGCGGATCAACGCATCTCACCTCCTTTCCTGTCATTTCATGCGGTCTTACTGGGAGATTTCATCATCCTGCCGGACCACGGAGGTTCCCGTGATGCCGCGCACGGAGGAGAGGGCGGACTGGACCGTGCCGTTCTTGGATTCAAACTTGTCCTTCAGGGTGGAGGAAATCTCATAGATCGCCTCTCCCTGATGGGTCTCATTGTTCACATTGGACACCCGCAGGGAAGCCTTGCGGGCATAATGCTGTCCCACCACCCGGTCCGCCTGGGCCAGGGCATCCTCGCTGCCCCGCACGATGATCAGCACGCGTTCGTTTTCACGCACCATGCCAAAGAGGACCAGATAGACAAACACAAACATGGATCCCAGCAGCGCCACCAGGTAATCCGAGACGCCGCAGCAGATGCCCACCGCCACCGTCCAGAAGATGAAGGCCGTGTCCCGGGAGTCCCGGATCGCGGTCCGGAAGCGCACGATGGACAGGGCGCCCACCATTCCCAGGGAGAGCGCCACGTTGTTGCCGATCACATTCATGACCATGGTGGTCACCAGGGTCAGCATGACCAGGGAGACATTGAAGCGCGCACTGTACACCTCGCCGGTGTGGCTGACTCTGTAGGTGACAAAAATCAGCAGGGCCAACAGCAGCGCGACCGTCATGTTGGCCAGGATGTCCACCACCGTCAGGGTCCCCTGTCCAACCGCGCCGGACAGGAACCCGCTGATCAGGTTCTGAATGGATGTTCCTGAAATCGTGCTCATTGTTTACTTCCTCCCGTATTTTGAGACTTTGCGTGCCAGGATATACTTGCTGTCCGCCTCCATGCGGCGGCAGTGGGTGCCCAGGGCTGCCTTGAGGTAGCTGAGCAGGAATTCCGAATATTTGACCTCCATGGTGACCTGCCCGAAGGGATATGCCGGATAGGTCTCCACATAGGGGGACAACAGGTCCATATTCCCCTCATTGGCGCGGAGATCGGAATCGAAGGTGATCCTTGTCTCACAGTCTTCCGTGGCAAAGGCAAATCTGCGGTATTCCACCAGCACCTTGGGCCGGTAGATTCCCAGGATCATCTCCCTCGCCAGGGCCGGAAGAAAGACCTTCTCCGCCTTGGAGTGGTACTCATACCCGTCGATCAGGAAATCGTAGTCCCCGCAGAGCATCCTGACTGCCTGCTCCCGGCTCAGGGTGACCACGCGCTTGCGGTTGGTCATGCGTTCCTTTTCCTTGACCTCCAGGTACACCGTGGTATCCATGGGATCATAGATGCGCAGGCGGATCTTCCGCCGCTTGTCCACACCGTTGACCTTGTCTTCAAAGGATGTATCCGCCGGGGTATCAAAGTATACGGAACGGACCCTGTACCCCTCCGGCCCCCCGTTGTGGGGATCCTCGGAGATAAAGAGGCGCAGGTTGCTCTTGATCTTCAGCGCCTCCGCCTCGCCCATGCGGTACTTGGATTCGATGCGTTCGATATCTCTCATGCCTTCCCCTCCTACACGCCCTTGGCCTTGAACGGCTTTGCGGGAGGTTTGCCCCAGTCCGCGCTGTCGGCAAGGGTCTCATAATCCGGGAGCTTCCTGGGAAGCGGCAGCTTGTACAGCATGTCATAGGAACGGAAGGGTCGTGAAATGGAGATCTTGTTGAACTGGACCAGGATGCCGGTCACAAAGGCAATGGCCACCACAGGCACCACCACGGCCACCTGCCGCGTCCACAGACACAATACGCCCAGCCCGAGGATCACCGAGCCAACTGCGCTGGTGAGCAGGGCCATGACCCGCATATGCGCCTTGGAGGGCTGCTCAAGGCCTGTGGCCTGCCGAAACATGCTCAGCACGCCAAACAGGAGCGCCACCGTGATCGCCGCGGGAAACACCGCGATGGGCACGCGAAGCACCGTTCCCTTGGTGGCCTCCCAGGTGTGTGTCAGGCAGAAATAGGCCACGACAAAAGCCACGATGCCGCAGATCCCGATCTTGAAGGTGCTGTGTCCAAAGTAGCACAGCAGAATCCCGCTTCCAAACCACACCACCAGCAGCAGCAGGGTCATGGCCTCCGGCAGGACATGGATAAACTCCACCGGTCTCAGAAAAGCGAGCACCCAGGCCGCAAACTGATTCATGCACTTCCCCCTTTTCCTTCGCCGATTCGCCTGGACATCAGAGCACTTCCGTCAGGCTCACAAAGTTGAACGAGCGTCTGGAATCCGAATTGTAGGTCAGATAGGCGTCCAGGGCCTCAATGACATATTCCTTCATGCCGGTCAGGTGGAAAATCAGGATCTGGCCGCTCTTGAGCTTCTGCTTCATGGCCTTGAGGATCTTGTCCGCCGTGTTGAATTCCTTGTATTCAAAAGTGAAATACCCGGATACGCTGTAGGTGAATCCGCAGCCGAAGACCGCCTCCAGACCGCTTCTGGACACCGCCAGCAGCGGGGGCCTGAAGAGTGTGGTCAGCACCGGCTGCCCGCCCACGGACAGGTCCCCGATGATTTCCGCAAGGGTGTTGTA